>DASZWG010000247.1:0-2705 GCA_035546675.1 Mucilaginibacter sp.
CAAAAATCACGTGCATTTCAAAGCTCAATTTTATCTTTTTGAAGTCTATATCGGAGTCATTAGCCACCTGATTTGATTTGAACATTACCCTGTTAGCATACGCTGTTGCCATGGGATAATTGCTATTATCATTTTCATTGATCTCTATTGGCCGGCCCAGTTTTTCACCGATGCTGTTCAGCAAATAAGTAGCTTTCTCTTTTGCGGCCAAAAGCGCCTGAATCTTCAATTCCCGCTTTAATTCGGGCATTTTCGAATAATCATAGCCGGAAATGGAGGTGGACTGGATACCCCTCGGATCGATGCTGCTGATAATCGGATCGAACTTGTTCAGGTCGTGCAGCCGTATCGTATATTGTTTGCTTGCAAGGAAGTCCGGGTTCTTCTTTTTCTGCCAGGTATTGTTCCATGCGGATACATTATTGATCATGAAATACTCTTTAGCAATGCCCGCTTCTTTTACCGCATTCTCCAACTGACTTTCCAACTGGTCAATGGTCACTTTCTTCTTCCCGTCCATATACTCCTGTAACGAAATTGATACATTAATAATGTCGGGGGTTACCTCCTGCTCAGCCACGCCGGTCACTTCTATCTTACGGCGCAGATCGACATTCTGCGCAAATACCATCGAGCCAACCAGGCTCAGAATGGCTAACATTCCTAATTTTTTCATACGGTTCGTTTTTACTGTTTATATCCCGAACGAAGATACCCGTTAATTTATAACAGCCGGGAAAATGGGTTTAACATTAATTAACACCTCCATTTGGTGTAGCACTTTAAATTTGTTTAATACACCAATCTGTCTCATCACTTAAAAAATAACCGTTATGAAATCATCGCTTACCATTTTGCTCACAATCGGCATTATAACTGCCTCCTTCGCACAGAATAAGGATACACAAATCCTCAAAAAGCTGAATCATGACTGGATCAGTTCATACGTCACAAAGGATACAGCAACCATGAGCCGCATCTTTGCCGACGACCTGGTGCTGGTGTCGCCCAATGGCAAAACATTTCACAAAAAGGATATTCTGACCAATGTCATATCGCCGGCACAAGAATATACTTCGGCAAAAGTTGATACTGTAAGCGTGAGGCTGATCGGCAATGTGGGTCTCGTAAGTGCGAAAGCCTCGGTAGTTGCAAAGACAAACGGCAAACCCAGCACCATCCGGACAAGCTACCTTGATGTTTATGAAAAGAGAAAAGGACGATGGTATGCTGTCGCATCTCAGGTAGCTTTGCTCAGTGCCAATTGATTTTCCGCCGGAACCGTTATATTTGGGCATGACCCAGTTCAGACTAATGAAAATCTTCCAAAAACTCTTAATTATTCTTGCGGGGCTGGCAATATTCAGTTCCTGCAAGCACGAGAAAAAAACAGCCGGCCCGATTACTCCCGACGAAATAAAAAGCTATATCGCCGTACTGGCAAATGATTCGATGATGGGGCGCAAACCTTTTACCGAAGGCGAAGTGCGAACCATTCGCTACATATCGCAGCAGTTTAAGCAGGTCGGGCTGGAACCGGGCAATCACGGCAGTTATTTCCAGGAAGTGCCGATGGTCGAGATCAATGGCAATGCCTCGCATGATATGAGGCTCACCGGACCGAAAACAAACATCACGCTCCACAACGGGGACGATTTTGTAGCCTTTACCCGGCGTGAACTTCCTGTGATCAACCTGCAAAACTCACCGCTGGTATTTGCGGGCTATGGCATCGTAGCGCCTGAATATCACTGGAACGATTATGCCGGCCTGGATGTAAAAGGCAAAACGGTAGTGGTACTTGTGAACGATCCGGGTTTTAAATCGGGCGACCCAAAACTGTTCAAAGGCGATACGATGACTTATTACGGCCGGTGGACCTATAAATATGAAGAGGCTGCACGGCAGGGAGCCGCCGGCATACTCATTATACACCAAACCGAACCGGCAAGCTATCCCTGGCAGGTGGTTCAGTCGAGCAATACCGGGGCAAGGCTTTACCTGCAGCAAAGTAACAGGCACATGGACCGTTGCGCCGTTGAAGGCTGGATAACAGAAAATGCTGCGAAAAAGTTATTTGCCGCGGCAGGGATTACCGGCGATTTCCGTGCAATGGCCCGCAAAAGGGGTTTCAAAGCCATCCCGTTGAATATGAATGTAAATCTGAGTATTTATAACAAGCTTAAATATTCCACCTCGCACAATGTGGTCGGTATACTCAGAGGCAGCACCAACCCTGGAGAATACATCGTTTACACAGCTCATTGGGATCATTTGGGAATCGGTAAACCTGATGCTAAAGGCGACAGCATCTACAACGGGGCTGTTGACAATGGAGACGGCTCTGCTTCGCTGATCAGCATGGCTAAAGCTTTTGTCGATGAAAAACCGCGTCCTAAACGCTCGATCATATTTCTTTCGGTTACAGGAGAAGAACAAGGTCTGCTCGGCTCAGAATATTATGTGGAGCACCCGATCTATCCATTGAACAAGACGGTAGCCGACCTGAATATGGATGCATTGGGAGATTACGGCAAAACGAAGGACATCGCTGTTACCGGCAAAGGTCAAAACGACCTGGAGGATTATATCGAAAAATACGCCAGACAAGACGGTCTGACTGTTGTAGGCGACCGGCTGCCGGGCGCAGGCAGCTATTACCGTTCCGATCATTTCAACTTTGCCAAGGCGGGCGTACCGGCGGT
>DASZWG010000248.1:0-5195 GCA_035546675.1 Mucilaginibacter sp.
CCGACAATGCGGCCGCATCCAAATTAACCGCCAAAATTGCCTGGGCCCTCCTGGTTATTAATGTTATAGGTGCGGTATTCATTCTTTGTTTAAAAGCAAATGTGCCGGCGCAATTCGGTTATTTCCATATCGCCTTCTCGCTTGCGGTAATTTATCTGTTAATCAAGCGAATGATGGCCACAAGCGGCTGGGTTTGGGCCAAATCATAAAAATAAGATTTGCCTGATTTTAAAGCATTCAACAAAAAAAGCTGTTCCCGTTCAGGAACAGCTTTTTTGTTTTACAGATAGCTATCCGGTCAATTTCCCAGCCTGATCACCCGTACCTGGTCCAGAACGGCCTGGTTGATCGCCCCGTCCATATTCTCGTTAGCTTCTTTGAACTGCAGGGTAAGCGTATGTTTCCCCCGGCTCAATTGTATTTTTACCGGGTTTGAATAGCCCCAGTTGGACCACTCGTCCTTACCCCGCTGCGGAAAAACAACCGTACCCGCAAATTGCCCGTCGGCATCCAGCGTTCTTATCGCGCATTTGTTATCGGTATTGATCGGGCCATTGCCATTCGCGTAACGGAAATCAACCACATACCATCCGGTCTTGTCAATATCGACAGGAATGTTAACGATTGTATTTTCGGTTTTGCTAATGTTGATGAACCCTATACCCGAATATCCTTTGTAGGGCAGGTTGGCTTTGGGGGCAAAATCTTCCATTTCCAGTGTTTGTAATGATGAAGCCGGGATAATAGCCACCGGCTCGCTTGCAAAAGAAGCTACGCCGTTCCCATCCACAGAGGCTACCTGGTATTCTGCAAAATCATCGTCAGGTACTTTTATGTCCGTTTCGTTCTGCCTGGCCAAAAGGTCGCCGTTCCTGTAAACCTCGTAATTAACGGCGCCGGTTATTTTGTTCCACGACAACATGCCGTCTTTCAGTTCAGCAACCGGCGTTTCCGGCGCTGTATAGCCGGGTTTCAGGCCGACTTTGTCCTCGCCGGTAACATTATCAGCCAAACGGATCACCACCTGGTGCCTGCCGGTTAGCGATGCGGGTATCGTGGCGTTCGGTAATGGTTTGCCGTCCAGGGTTACCGACTTGATGCGATTGCCGAAGCCGCTCATGCTGATATCCAGCAAGGCATTCCTGTAACGGAAATTATTGAGCGTCCTGCGGCCCGCAAGCGCTTTGGGTATAAACGGCTCAAAACGGATGCTTTCCGTATCGTAATGTATACCGAAAAACAATTTATAGACGATAGCGATATTCCCCGACAAACTCCACAGCATGTTGCTCGAATTGATCTGCGTGCCGGCATAATCACCCGTGCTGGCCACAAAATTTTCCTTGTTGGTCGCAAATAAAGCAGCCGGGCGGTAAATGGCGCTTATGGCGCGCAATACGGAGGCTTCATTTCCGGCTTTGGCCGACGCCAGCGCCCAGTACGATTCGACAAACGGCCATACCGCGTTGTTATGGTACGGCGGAATGCCGGGTATCTGCGGATAGATGCAGGGTATGCCGAAGTCGTTTACCGGAACATGGCTGATCACTTCGGCCTGTTTTTGATTTGCGACCTCAAAATAAACCGTCAGCGCTTCGCCCAGCGCTTCAGAACGGGGCGAAAGCATTTGGTATACCCGCCCATAGCGGTACTGTCCGTAGTACCCCTTTTCGGGCATCCACAGGTAACGATTGATCCCCGCCTGTATTTTTTTGGCGATGCCTTCGTACTTAACTGCGCTTTCCTGATCGCCAAGCAAACCGGCCATTGCCGCCAGCACCTGGTTTACGCGGCAATGTACGGCATTGGTGCCTAAGCATTCCGACTCATAAATATCGGCCGGCTGCATCCATTTGGGATAAGTCTCTTCGCGCCAGTCGAGGAACGACGATTCTCCGCGAACCAGCCCGGTTGCATCGTCATAAACATTCTTTTCATCATCCCCGGCCGATTTCCGGATGATGGCATAAGCCTTTTTCAGCCAGGCCTTATCGCCGGTCACCTTGTAAACTTCCCATGCGGCCACGGCCCATATCATCCTGTCGGACGATACCGGGTAGGCCCCGCCGGTGCCGGTATCCTGTATGATCCTGCCATCAGCGGTCACTTTACGCATCAGGCTGTACATCGCCACCTTTGGCTGTAATACCGCCATGGAAAGGATAATGCTGTAGCTGATATCCCTTGTCCACACACCGGCCCACTCTTTGCCGGTACGGAAGGTGCTGTCGGGTTCGATAGCGTTTTGCATCTCATCGAGCGACATGTTATAGATCGCATCGCTTATGGCATAACCGGACCGGTATTGCGGAAACACCGCTATATTTTTAGTCAGCTTCCACTCAGATGCGGTTCTATTGTTGTCCTCGAATGTGACGTTGGTTTCATAGATCCCGTCGCCATCCGGGTCTTTCAGTTGCAGGCCCTGGTGATTGACCAGGTTGTTGAAATCCCAGATCAGCGGCGCTGTGCCGCCCGCAACAAACACGCCCTTAAAATCGTCCTTGTATATCTTTTCACCATCCGCGCATATGTAATAACCCTGTGTTTTGAATGCTTTCAGCACATTGCGCATATCCAGCCTGATCGTCAGGGTAGTTCCGGGTTTAAGGCGGCCACTGGCTTTAGTTTGCGTTTTATCGGGCTGACCGAACTGAATAACCGGCGTTGTGTTATGCCCCGCGGTACATAAAAAGTGATGGTTAACGCCGAACGGCATTTCGTTATCCTTACCGTTGATGCTGAATTTGAATTCGATCAGCGGACTTATCTGCGCCTTTGACGGGCTTTGATAGTTTGACAGGATCTGCGTTCGGGAAACTGCGGTGGCCACGTTTTTGCCCTGGACCACCTTATCGGCATAGATGGTATATTTCTTTGACCGGAAAATAACGGGTTTGTTCTGCGAGTAAGTTGCCAATGAGATAGCTGAAAGAGAGATCAACAGGAAAAAACGTTTCATCATAACGGGGTATGCCGCATCATTCACGATGCGGCTTCTCGGTCAAAATTGCAAATTATTCCTGAAACAGATCGGGGATGTGGGTCTTTTTACGGTGCCCCCTTTTTATGATGGGAAGATGAGCAGCGGTACCCCCATGTTTTCGGGGATGATATAAGGCATTTCATGCCCCACCAGTTCATTGAAATGATATTTATTATTAACCAGCACCATCAGGTCGTTATTCATGCCATTCACCAGTATGTCGAGCGCTTTGGGTATATCCCTTTCCCTGATGTTGTTGAAATAAATATGCTCGATATTGGTCGGGTTCAATATGGTTTCGTCAAAAACGGTGCGTGCATAGCGGTCGTCCATATAGGGCAGGCCCTTTGCCGAAATGTTGGCGATCAGCACGGAAGCATTCAGGTGTTTGGCCAGTTGAGTCAGGAACCACACGACCTCGCGGCGGCAAAAACGCAGATCGGAAGCATACACCATTTTTTCGAACATTTTCGCCGTGAATCTTTTGGGCACCAGCAGCACCGGGCAGCCGGACTTGGTGGAACAATTTAGTACGTACGATTCGATGTGCGTCATATTTTCATCATCTGCCGAGATACCTTTCATCAACAGGCCCGCATCACATTTTTTAACCACCGACAGTACATTGTCCGGCGCAAATTTCACCCCTTCAATGAAATGTACCGAAGGTTTAAACCCGGTTTCCCAATGCAGCCGCGACTCCAGCTTTTCTATCCAGCTATTCTTGTCTGTTTGTACCTCGACTACGATCTCGTTAGGACCCGCTATGACCAACTCGGCAGCTACGGGTTGTTCGGCCTGTTCAATGGTGTCCCATACATACAGGCTGACGTTGGTTTTCCCGGCCAAAAGCAAAGCGAGTTCTGCAGCGCGTTCGGCTTCGGAAGAAAAATCGTTAAAAAGCAGGATATTCTTCATAGCCGTGTCAGTTAAAGAGGTGAAAACAGGGGATTTGAACTACGTAAAATTAACGAAAAAAAAGCCGGATTTTATCAAGCTTTTTTTAATTATTGTTTAAGAAATTTTGAAGAACCATCTTGCTTATAAGCATCTGTTTTAAATGGGAAGCAGGAGGCCGTTTAAAATGCACCGGGCGCTTAAGCGCCCGGTGCGGAAGGTGTTCCCTTACATGGATTCGAACCACGATCTTCAGAGCCAGAATCTGACGTGTTACCCTTGCACCATAAGGGAGTATGTAATGATAAAGCGGGCCGACAAATGTCGAACTTTTTCTTCAAAGATTTAAGCAGAATTTTAAAATATCGGGCAGGGGTGTGTTTAATAGCTTTTGTTCCTTGTTGGCTTTTGCGTAACTTGTCCTCCAGGCCGGAAGAATATTTGTACAGCAGCGCAAGGGATTATCATGGATTTTCGGGATTACTTGAAATAAATCTGGTTGAACCGATGATAATGTAAGCCGTTGGTTAAAACCTGGTCACGAGTACGCCACGCAAAGGCCCGCGCTGCATACTCGCGCGAGTTTTGGGGCTTATCCATGGTACAACCTGAAATAACAAGGAGTGAACTAGGTTTATGTAGAGACCAAAGCGTCTCACTAAAAATATAATGTTTTATATACTTAATTAATTATTAAAGCTATGTCAATAAAAAAATGTGGGTCCGCGTTTATTATGATTTTAGGTTTGTTATTTGCGGCCAAAAATTCATTCGGTCAACAGGCCGCAGTAGACTCAACTAATAATAAACCGAAGCGAGTAACTTTTGCCGAATTTCATCTGCGTGTCGAAAGGGCCACGAAGCTTCTTCAAGCTAAAGAACTTTCTGGGATTGCAGATAGTGACCATGTAAACATTATGATGTGCTTAAACACTATTTTTCTAAATAATTTTGATAAAAGGTTCAATGATGTCAAATGCAAAAAACTCGTAGCTATTTCGAATGAAAGGGACTATAAGCATAATATCACGAAGGTTTATCCCGAATGGTTGTATAATCGCGGAATGGGGCAATATTATCCAAAATTAAAAATGGAGCTTTATGGGACACCCAGCCCCTACGCAACATTTGCTGTTTCTAAATAGGCAGCATTCCCCCCAGCTCCCGCGAGCTTGCAGCTCGTGGTAAAACTGTAAGTACTGACACGATCATGCCAGTGTTCCAAAGTGATGTTCCGCGGGTGGAACGCCCTAAAAAGAGGACATATTACAGCCCAAAAACGAAAAAAGCCTTTAGCTTTCCGCTTTAGGCT
>DASZWG010000249.1:0-1977 GCA_035546675.1 Mucilaginibacter sp.
GAGCGTTACCGTTGCCAACCTGGAACAAATGGCCATGCCGTTTACAGTGGAGGTAAAGTTAAAGGACGGCACCAGTATACGCAGGAACATTCCTGTTGAAGCCTGGCTGCAAAACCGGATGGTAACCTTCACCATGCCTACAACCGGTGAAGTGTCCTCGGTAGTGGTTGATCCGGATGCGATGCTGCCGGATGTAAACCGCGGGAATAACGGGTTTGTATTCAAATAGTCCCCACGCTCCATAGGAGTCCTTTGGACCCGGAAGGGAGGGCTTAAACTATGCCGAGGATAAACTGTAAAATACCTACGACAAATATTCCCAGGCTGATGTACCAGAGCGACTTCTTTTTGGAAAGAAGCGATATAGCCGAGATAGATATGGCGATCTGGAAAAACGTGACCCCGCGTGCAAGTATCATATCCTTATTAAGGTGCTCTTCCGATTCCTTTTCATAAGCGAGGGCCTGCTGCTGTATGTTTGCCTGGTCTTTTTTCAATTTGGCCTTACGTGCAGCTGCGGTTTTTGAAGTGTCGAGCTTAACAGCTTTCAATTGCAGCACTGCATCGGCTACCTCGGCTTTGATGCCTTTGGCATTGTAATACGACCATTGATCCGAAGCTTTTACCTGGGTGATCAGCGCCTCATTGGACTGGTGCCCCGCCATCAGGCTGCTTACTGCCGCGAATGCGGCCATAAAGGCGGTGGAAATGGCCACCCACATCGACCATCTGTCGTGATTGTGATGCGCTGCCTCGTGAATGTGCTCGTGCAGGTGCTCGGTCGGTACCTCGGGATCTTCCATTTGTATCGGTAATGATTACTGATATAAATTTAAATAAAAACTACTTTTCTGTAACGAGGCTGATCAGTTGCTGGTATAATTTTTCGGTAGGTAACCCGACCACATTGGTATAGGAACCGCTGATACGGTCGATGCCGATCAGCCCTATCCATTCCTGTATACCATAGGCCCCGGCCTTATCGAGCGGCTGGTATTTTTCGACATAAAAACCGATCTCCTCTTCGGTGAGTTTGCGAAAGAAAACCTCGGAAACATCATGAAAAAGATTGTACCGGTGTTTGTACAGCAGGCAAACCCCGGTGACCACGCGGTGCACCTTGCCCGACAGCGTACGAAGCATTTGCTTAGCTTGTTCGTTATTCTCCGGCTTACCGAGTATCTGTCCGTCAACACTGACAATTGTATCTGCCGTCAGCACGATCTCATCATCGACGGTTTCATCAAACGCTTTGGCTTTTTTCCTGGCGATATAAACCGCTATCTCCTCAGGCGTCAGTCCGCCGGGATAGGATTCGTCAACATCCTTCAGCACAATGCGAAAATCCAGGTCCATCAGGCGCAAAAGTTCCTGCCGGCGGGGTGATTTGGAAGCGAGTATGATCGTAGGGAGGTTGTTCATAGGTAATATTTCATGATTGATAGTCAATGAGTTACCAGCTATATGCCTGTTTGCTCATCCACTTGCCCTGCACCTTCAGTACCTTTTCGATAATATCGCGCACAGCGCCTTTTCCGCCGGGGCAGGGTGAAATATACTGGCTGATGGCCTTTATTTCTTCGGCGGCATCTGCAGGGCATACCGCCAGGCCCGCCAGCTTCATGGCTTCAAGATCGGTGATATCATCGCCCATGTACAGCACACTCGACGGACCAACGTGCTTTTCTTCCAGGTAAAGCCTGAAATTATCCGATTTGGTATGCGCCCCTACGTACACGTCCTTTACCCCCAGGCTGTTTAAACGGTAGATCGATATTTTGGAGCGGCTGCCCGAAATGGCGCATACATTATAACCGCACTTAACAGCCAGTTGCAGCGCATACCCATCCTTGATATTGAACTGCCTGAACTGTTCACCGCTTTCGGTAACGTATACCGAACCGTCGGTCAGCACACCGTCGACATCAAAAATGAAGGTCGAGATATCTTTCAGTTTATTTAAGAATGATTCCACCG
>DASZWG010000250.1:0-2557 GCA_035546675.1 Mucilaginibacter sp.
GGTCAAATTTCTCATCTATATTGCGATAATCCTGCAATCGTATCTCGACCGAAAGGTGACCGTATCTTTCCCGGGCTATTTTGAGCTGTTCCCCGGACAAGGTTATCCCAACAACCTTCACACCGTACCTTTCTGCCGCAAAACCCGCAAAACCTCCCCATCCGCACCCGATATCGAGCACGCGCTGTCCTTTTTCGAGATATAGCTTCCGGCACACCAGGTCGAGCTTATTGTCCTGCGCTTCCTCAAGCGTGGCTGCATCCTTCCAATAGGCGGATGAGTACATCATTCTTTTATCCAGCATGGCTTCAAAAAGGTCGTTGCCGATATCGTAATGCCGGTGAATGCTGCTGAGCGATCTTTTTACGGATTGTTTGTTCCAAAATTTTGCTTGTAGTTTGTACCATACCGCCCTTGCATCAACTTTGACATGCTTTTCAGCGCCGGAGACGATCAGCCTGTAAATCATCTGGTCAATTGCATTGCAGTCCCACATGCCCGCCATGTAACTTTCACCCAAACCCAGCGATCCTTTATTGAAGATGTGAGCATAAACATTTTCATCATTCACCCGCATGTCCCAAGGCCTTTCGCCGCCAACAAGCACATCGGCTTTTGCCAGCAAAGCGGAGATCGTTTCTTTATAAAATTTATTGCGGGGCATCAAATGATATAAAGTTCAGTGAGATTAAACAGGTAAATTGCTATGCTAAAATTACTAAAATCCTATAAAATGATATGGAATGATGTAAAGGGTCCAGAGTCAGCATAAACATTCTTCTCCTTTAAATTGCACGAATTATTCCGGTAAAACGGCAAATATTTGGCATCCATTATAAAATCGAGATAAGTTTTTGATAGATTTAATAATAAAATTGCATATTTTGATATAATTTTATGTGATTTTATTAAATTTTATTTGCTTTTATGAAGAAATACTTCATAAATTTCAATTTTCAATAGCATAACTGGTCATTTAGGTCATCAAAAGCGGGAAATTATGCAGGAGTCGGCTTATTTTAACGAATATCACCCCATAGATGGCGTTTGGGACGAGATGTACGGCGGCAATACCATCAGGCCGCATTATAGCAAGGTGATCGAATACCTTTTAAAGGAATCGTCGGACGATCTGAATAAAAAGGAAGAACTGGCTAAACGCCTGTTTATGAGCCAGGGCATTACCTTTACCGTTTACAGCAGCGGCGAGGGCATCGAAAAAATATTCCCTTTCGATATCATACCGAGGATCATCACCGCCGATGAATGGGCCTTTGTCGAAAAAGGCATAAAACAAAGGCTGAACGCGCTCAACCTGTTCCTGAAGGACGTCTACAACAACCAGTTCATCATCAACGACGGCATCGTACCCATCGACATGATCTACTCGTGCCCGCATTTCCTGCGCGAAATGCACCGGCTGCAGGTGCCGTACGATATTTATGTCCATATTGCCGGCATTGACCTGATCAGGGATTATGACGGTACATTTTATGTGCTGGAAGATAACCTGCGCACACCTTCGGGCGTGAGCTATATGCTCGAGAACCGCGAGATCACCAAGCGCCTGTTCCCCGACCTGCTGCCGCAATGCAGGGTGCGCAGCGTTATGGAATATCCGTCCATCCTGTACAGGAACCTGCTGTCGCTTTCGCCGCGGCAGACCAGCAACCCGACCATTGTATTGCTGAGTCCGGGCATCTACAATTCGGCTTATTTTGAGCACACCACGCTGGCGCGCCTGATGGGCGTGGAACTGGTTGAAGGCCGCGACCTGGTGGTGAAAGATCAGAAAGTATACATGAAAACTACTGTCGGGTTGCAGCAGGTTGATGTGATCTATCGCAGGGTGGACGATGATTTTCTCGATCCGCTGGTTTTCAATCCTTCAAGTATACTGGGCGTTGCCGGGATCATGGGCGCCTATCGAAAGGGCAATGTCGCTATCGTAAATGCCATAGGCAACGGCGTGGCCGACGATAAGGCGATCTATGCCTATGTCCCCGACATGATACGCTATTACCTGAACGAGGAACCGATACTGAAAAATGTGCCCACTTACCAGTTGGGCAATGCCGAAGAGCGAGAATACGTATTTGCCAACATCAACAAAATGGTGGTGAAGAAAACCAACGAAAGCGGCGGCTACGGAATGCTGATGGGTCACGCGGCATCGGAGGAGGAAATAAGAGATTACAAAAAAGAGATCATGCGGAAACCGCGTAATTTTATCGCCCAGCCAACGATCAGTCTGTCGGCCGCACCGTGTTATATACAAGGCGCTCTGTTCCCCCGCCGGGTTGACCTGCGGCCTTACGCCCTGTGCGGCCCCGACGGTATAGAGATCGTGCCTGGCGGTTTGACAAGGGTGGCCCTCAAGGAAGGTTCATTGGTGGTGAACAGTTCGCAGGGCGGCGGCAGCAAGGATACTTGGGTGCTGGCTTAAGGAGGTTAAAGGATAAAGCTGAAAGGTAAAAGGTTTTTAATTACAGATAATGACGAAAAATAAGCGGCGCGTGCATACACACACTTCAAAATTCGATATTGGACATTCGAT
>DASZWG010000251.1:0-3599 GCA_035546675.1 Mucilaginibacter sp.
AACAATAGCGCTTTTACCGTTCCGATACTGCCCATCCTCGACGAAAACCCGGCCCTTATATCAGATGAATACAAGTGAATATCAGTGAGCGGCTGAAATATAAAACCAGTAAAAAATCGGCCCTTTTCCGGTATATATTTATTTACCATGGCATCGGCCAGTTTCTGTACCAGTTTTGCATCAGCGCCGGGCTGAAGCCGGACATAGGTTTCATAGCTTGAATTACCCCAGTAAACATCCTTGCCGGCCCACGAATCCATGATATTATAGATCATGTCACAATCAATCGTACTGTTTTTGGGCAGATCCTTATACACGCCTGATACATGCAAAGTATCTCTGTTATCTACGTAAATAACTTTGCCGAAAGCAGGCCCACTCCCATATAATCTTTGTTTCGCCGACTCAGAAATGACAATTGACTTGGGCTGAGCAAAGGCCGTCTGAGCATTTCCTTCAATAAAACTAAAGTCGAACATTTTGAAAACCGCTGTATCAGCCATATAAAGACCTTTTTCACTAAAGTTTTTTTCATCGGTCTTAAGGGAAACCACAGCGCCGAAATCGTACTTGAGCAGCCTGGTCATTGCCTTCACCTGCGGAAGGTCTTTAACAAAGGTGGGGCCCGCTATCCCCGGCAGTTGAGCCCAAACTTTGGAACCGTACTCCGCAGAAGATTGCAGGTTAACACGATAGATATTTTTTGAGTTTTTGTACATGCGGTCAAAACTCAACTCGTACGAAGCACAGGCAAACAAGGTAATGCAAACGCAAATACCTATAGCTAATCCCGCAATATTGAGCGTTGCAAAAAGCTTGTTTGCAACAATATTACGCCAGGCGGTTTTGATATAGTTTTTTATCATGGCGTCGTATGTTTAGTTGTTTGTTATTAGTAGCCCTACTCGCTCCTCAAACTCTTTACAGGGTTGGCAATTGCTGCTTTGACCGATTGGAAACTAATGGTTAAAAATGCGATCAAAACAGCCAATACACCCGCAACAGCCAGTATCCACCAATGAAACTCAGTTCTGAATGCAAAGCCCTGCAACCACTTATTCATAAAGTACCAGGCCAGCGGCGATGCGATCAGGATAGATATGAACACGAGCCTGAGAAAATCCACCGAAAGGATGCCGACTATACCCGATACGCTTGCCCCAAGTACCTTTCGAATACCGATTTCCTTGGTGCGTTGTTCGGCGGCATAAGCCGCCAATCCGAATAAACCGAGGCAGGCAATCAGAATTGCAAGCGCACTAAAGGATATGAACAATGTGCCCAGCTTTTGCTCGGAACGGTAAGCTGTGTCAAAATCCTGGTCCATAAACGAATAGCTGAACTGCTGATTGGGCGAAAATTGCTTCCATTTGTGCGCTACCTGTGACATTAAGGCAGAAAGATCAGCTGTTTTTAACTTAGCGCTGATGGTGCCGTAATCCGGTGCATAAACCAGGGCGCATGGTTCTATTTTGTCGCGTAATGATGAAAAATTAAAATCTTTCACCACACCAATAATATGATAAGGCTGAATGCCATAGCTATCCCGGTATACCGTTTTACCCAACGGATCTTTAAAACCAAATTTGGCAGCAAACGCTTCGTTGACGATCATTGCTGAAGTATCTGTCGCCATTTGCTTAGAGAAATTGCGCCCTGCAATCAGCTTTATGCCTATCGTGTTTAAATAATTTTCATCAACCGGCCAAAATTCTGACAATACATCCTGCCTGATATCTATGGGCAATTGCGGGAATAAGCCCGTCATATTACGGTCGTTACCGGTCGGCAGGTAGGATGTCATAGTTGTATTGACTACTCCCGGCAACTGTTTCAATTCCTGGGTTAACACGATGGCCTTTTTATCCAGGCTGCCCGTGTTTTTGATGATCAATACCGCATTGCGGTTGAAACCGACACTCTTGTTGTGAATATAGTTTAGCTGATTATAGATCACCAGTGTAGAGATGATCAGCGCGATGGATATGCAAAACTGAAATACCACCAGCGAGCTGCGTAAAAAACTATTTTTGAAACCCGCCGACAATTTTCCCTTCAGCACCTGTATTGGCTGAAAACCCGAAAGATAAAGCGCAGGGTATGAACCGGCCAGGAAACCAACTATTACGACGATTAATGCCAATGACGGAACCAGCCATGTCAATGATTGTAAAGTAAAGCCCAGTTGCTTTCCCGAAACCTGGTTAAATATCGGCAACAGCAATGCGGCCAATGCGATCGCAATAAAAGCCGAAACGAGGGTTACCAATGTGGATTCTGTCAGAAATTGTGCGATAAGATTTCTCCGTGCCGATCCTAATACTTTCCGTACCCCTACTTCTTTAGCCCTGTTAGCGGAGCGCGCAGTAGACAAATTCATAAAATTGACACAGGCTATCAATAAGATCAGCACGCCGATAGCGGAGAAGATATAAACGTATTCAATGTTACCGCCTTTTTCCAGTTCGTATTCGTTATGAGAGTACAAATGTATCTTGAGAAGGGGTGTAAGTTCGGCACGCAAATAATTGCCGCCTTTGGTCCATGCCGACGGATCATAAGAATCTTTTATTTCGATCTTCGTCATCTCCGCCTCCATTTTTTTCACATCCGTACCCGGTTTCAGCAGCACATAATTGTGTATGCCTGAATATCCCCATCCATGCTGATGACTTTCAGGAATGGATGAATATGACAGAAAGAAATCGTAATGAAAATGTGATTGGGAAGGTATGTCTTTTATGACGCCTGTTACTTTATATAATGAGGTGTCATTTAGTGTCAAGGTCTCTCCCACGGCGTTTACTTTACCGAAGTACTTCTTTGCCGTGCTTTCGGTTATTACTGCAGTATGCGGATCGTCCAGGGCTTTTGCCGGGCTGCCATCGATCATAGGCAGGGTAAATACACCGAACAAACTTGATTCGGTGTATACAATGCTGTGTTCCTCGATATTTTCGTTGCCCTTGCGAACAAAATATTTATGGGGTGAGATAAACAACGATTCGATGGGTATCATCCTTGTAAATTTCTCGACTCCGGGAAAACTTTTTATTACCTCCGCGTAGGGTTCGCCGCTTCCGGCATAGGAAGCTTCACGGCCGTTTAACCTTACAGCATCAGAAATGCGGTATATCCTGTCGGCTTTGGTGTTATACCTGTCGTAACTCAACTCGTCTGCCACGTAAAAAACGATAAGCAAACAGGTAGCAAGACCAACAGATAACCCCAGCACGTTGATTGCTGTAAAACCCAGGTTTTTTTTGAGCGAACGGAAAGCCGTTTTGATGTAGTTCTTTATCATGAGCCCCTCCTAACCCGATAGCTATCAGGTCCTCCCCGGCAGGGAGAACTTTTTATTTAATTGTTATCTTGTTAATAATTCTATTTAAATGTAAACCCTGCTTTAAGCCTTCCCTTCCAAGGAGGATTACTTACCTGCCTGCCGATAGGCGGGGGTGGCTTATTCGCTCCTCAAACTCTTCACAGGATTAACTATGGCTGCTTTAATGGTCTGGAAACTGGACGCAATTAAAGCAGTCAGCAGCATACCGGCTCCGCTCACTGCAAATATCCACCAGCTGATAGTCGTCTTATCT
>DASZWG010000252.1:0-2385 GCA_035546675.1 Mucilaginibacter sp.
GCGCTATACTGCCCATCAGCGATGACGGGTAATTGGTAGCGGCGGTACCCTTGCTGAACGAGTACTGCGCGGCGGATTCGTCGCGGATCATCACTTCGTTGTCGCGCTCATCGCCGAGGGATACCACAGCCGATGTGCCGCGGTCGATACCGTCGTGTATCAGCGACTGCACCGCACCAAAGCCGTTCTTCCGGTAGGCTTCCGCGTCTTTCACATCCGCATGGAAAATACTTTTGGCGTTCATTTCGGGCTTGATGGCCTCGTTCCAGCCGTAAGCGCCCGGTTTGGTAGATACCGGGGTTATGGTTACGCGCCCAAACCTGCTGAAAGCCTGGCGCGGGGCCTCGGGCATACCATAGGTGGTGTAGGCATCGATGAGTCCGGGGTAGATGTACTTGCCCTTCAGATCGACAACGATGTAACCTTTGGGGATTTCCACGTTCTGGCCCACTGCCTCTATCAGCCGGTCCTTAACCAGCAGGGTACCGTCGGTGATGGTCCGATTAGCATCCACCACGATGGTGGCGTGGGTAAATGCGTAAAGGTTCGGCCTGATGTCCTGCACGCCGTTGACCGGGAATGTCTCCTGGGCACAGCAATAAAAGGATACAATAAGGCCGAAACAGAAAAGTAGAATTTTCTTCATTTGAGTTCAGTTTGGTACTAAGTTATTTAAACATTTATTACACTAAGTATTTTACCCGGCATCATTCTATATTTGTTACAATTTTGTTACATCGCAAAAATCATAATATTTAACCTTCTGCTTACTTTTCAAAAAAACAAATTGATCCCATGGACGCTTACAGCTTTTTCAGGTACCTGCATTCCGGCCTCAGGTATGTGGTACTACTGCTTCTTCTCTTAGCCATCATCAGGGCCTGGGCCGACTGGCTGGGCAATAAACCATACAGCGAGGGCAACCGGAAGCTGAACCTTTTCACCATGATATCGGTGCATACGCAACTGCTCGTGGGACTGGTGCTTTACTTCCTGAGCCCGTTCGTGAAGTTCAGCAGCGAAACGATGAAGGATAACACGCTTCGTTACTGGACGGTGGAACACATCACCGCCATGGTCATTGCCATTGCATTGATCACCATCGGCCACAGCCGTTCCAAGAGGGCCGCTACCCCTGCGGGAAAGCATAAACAGATCGCCATTTTCTATACCGTAGCGCTGGCCATCATTGTAGCGACGATCATGCTGAGCGGCAGGGGATTGCTGGGGATGACGCATTGAGCAGGGCGCTTATAAAGGTTACGGCGCTAAAATCTACTGAAATAAACGACAAATCCCGTATGCTATCAGGAATATTTTTTCATAAAAAATTTGATAATTTAAATTTCTTTATAAATTTGTGACCGCGATGATTAAAAATAACAAAAACAATAGCTGGTGGTGCCAAAAAAATGGCAGCCGGATATGTTTTTGATATGAGATACTAATCAATTGTAAACCTAATGTGAACCCCGGCGCCAACCAATCGCCGGGTTTTTTATTTTATAATGCGACCAAAAGAAAACAATGAAACGATATAAGATCACCACTACTTCTAAAAAATTATTAGCCGATACGACTACGCCGGTGAGCATCTACCTGCGCCTGCGCGATGTGTATCCCAATTCGCTGCTGCTCGAAAGCTCGGATTACCACAGCCGCGAAAACAGTATGAGTTATGTGTGCTGTGAACCCGTAGCCGGACTGGTACTAAGCGACGGGCAATTAAAAATCACGTACCCCGACGGCCATACCGAAATAAAGGAACCGGGCACCTTTGACCTGGTAGAACAACTCAGCCGGTTTACCGATGCTTTTGAGGTAAGCGATAACGCAACCAAAATACTTTCGAACGGTTTGTTCGGTTATTTTACGCACGAAGCTGTTGAGTATTTCGAGACCATCCGCCTGAAACAGGTGGACAGCAACCCGCGCAAAATACCCGTAATGCAGTATCACATTTACCGGTACATCATCGCTATAGATCATTTTAAGAATGAGCTGAACATTTTTCAGAACCAGCCCGAAGGTCAGGCTGCAAACGGCGGTTTGGAAAAACTGGAATACCTGATCAAGAACAAAAATTTCCCCGAATACCACTTCAAAAGTAATACGGAAGAAAACTCCAACCTCACCAACGAAGAGTTTATGGCCGTAGTGGATAAAATGAAGCAGCACATCTTTCGGGGCGATGTTTTCCAGATCGTACCGTCGAGGGCTTTCTCGCGGCAGTTCCAGGGAGATGAATTCAATGTATACCGGGCATTGCGTTCTATCAACCCCTCGCCCTACCTGTTCTATTTTGATTACGGGGATTTCAGAATATTCGGCTCATCGCCCGAGGCTCAGATCACTATCAAAAATAATGTGGCCAGCATTTTCCCG
>DASZWG010000253.1:0-6501 GCA_035546675.1 Mucilaginibacter sp.
AGCGCGAAAACCGTAGCCGACCCTAAATCGGACGGCAGGGTGATGCGCGAGCTTTTCAGGGAAGTGGCGCCGGATCACGACGAGGAAAAGGTATATACCTCGGATATGAAAAAGATCATTACCTGGTTCAATATCCTGAAGGATCTGCCCGAATTCAATGAGCAGCCGGAAGAGGTTGCAGCGGAAGAGCCGGTTAAAGAGCCCGAACCTGTAAAAGCTGCTGAAGAATCTGCCGAACCTCAAAAGCCTAAAGGCAAAAAGAAGCAGCCGCAATCATCCGAAAAGAAATAATTCATTCTGTCTTCCGGCGAGACTGGGTCAGCAATCGGTGTGCACGCATTTTTCATCCGAAAACTCCGGTTCGAACGTACTGTGGTTGATCGACAGGTGTTCGAGCCGATGGCGCAGATCGTGTTTGATGCTGTCGAAAGATAAATTGCTGTTGGGATCCATAACCAGGTGAGCCGTCAGTGCGTTTTCGGTCGTGCTTAACGCCCAAACATGAATATGGTGCACATCGATCACGCCCTGCGCTTTGGTCAGCTCGGCCCTGATCTTTTCCAGGTTGATATTTTTGGGAACGCCGTCCATCTCGAGCCTCAGGCTGTCACTCAGCAGGCTCCAGGTGCCTTTCAGAATAACCGCTGCCACAATTAGGCTCACCGCGCTGTCGATCCAGTAAAGTTTCGTAAAGTAGATCACCACCCCCGATATCACCACACCGAGCGACACAATGGCGTCGACCGCCATGTGCAGATAGGCGCTTTTAACGTTCAGGTCCTTGTCCTTATCCTTTACAAAAAGATACGCCGTAATGGCATTGACGCCGATACCGGCCAGCGCAACCCAGGCCATGGTGCCACCCGCTACATTTTCGGGATGGATGAACCGCATCACGGCCTCGTAGCCGATAATGCCTACCGCGATGAACAGCACTAAAGCATTGAAGAAGGAAACAATGATGGTCGATCTTTTATAGCCGTACGTATACTCGCGGTTCGAGCCAACTTTGCTCAGCTTAAAGGCGAGCAGGGCCAGCGCCAGTCCGGCCACATCGCCCAGGTTATGACCGGCGTCGGTCAGCAGTGAAAGCGAGTGGCTCCACAAACCGGCCACAACCTCTAACAGTACGAATACCGAATTCAGGACGATGCCGATGATAAAAGCGCTGTTCAGGTGGTCGAGTTTGGGCGCATGGTCATGATGGTGATGATGGCCATGTGCGTGATCGTGCGAGTGTGCGTGCGTATGACCTGCTGACATAATGCAAAGGTAGATATTTGAGCTCAAAGCATAAGGCAAAAAGCAAAAAGCTTTTGGCTTTGGTCTTTAAGCTTTCGCCTACTCATGGTGGTACGGTTCGCTTTTGATGATCGTAAAAGCCCGGTAAAGCTGCCCGGCAAAAAACAGCCGCACCATCTGGTGCGAAAAGGTCATAGCCGAAAGCGAGAGCTTATCATTGGCCCGCTCGTGTACTTCCGGTGCAAAGCCATAAGGCCCGCCTACAATAAAAACCAGGTTGCCAATGGACGCGGACATTTTTTTCTCTAAATACCCGGCAAACTGCTGTGATGTGAGCTGCCTGCCTCTCTCGTCCAGCAGTGTTACATAGTCTGATGGCTGCAATTTTTTCAGGATGAGCTCAGCCTCACCGGCCTTCTGCTGATCGGTTGTTAATGCTTTGGTATTCTTCAGTTCGGGTATCTCTGTTATTTCTACCCGGATATAATGTTTCAGCCGTTTCAGGTATTTTTCAATACCCTCTCTCAGGTACGATTCATCCGTTTTGCCGACCAGTATCAGGGTTATCTTCATTTTTTTCTGCGAAACAGCGCAAAGTTGCAAAATAGAATTTTTTAATAAGCGCTATTGTCGCAACTTTATGGCGTACCGCTCAAATCGATCATGGAACAGGATATTATCAGCGATTATAAAAACAGGGCTGCTGCAGCTGCTGCCGAAGCTGCAAAGTATGAAAAACTGGCCAATCAGTATTCCTTGCTGCGGCTGGTTGTTTTCGGCTTGTTCATCTTGTCGGTTGTTGCCGCCATAAGCCTGGATGAGATCGTGATCATTGTCGTTTCCGCGGCCGTGCTGAGCCTGTGTTTTGCCTGGCTGGTTAAGAAACAGGGCGGTTTCGATTCGATGAAAAACTACTTCCTTGACATCGAAAAAGTCAATCAGAACGAGATCGGCAGTATGCAGAACGGTACCAATATTTACCCGGACGGTTCGGAGTTTGTCAGCGATAAGCACTATTATACTTCTGACCTCGACCTATTCGGCCCAAATTCGCTTTTTCAATTGATCAATCGCGCAGCCACCACCAACGGCATAAACAAACTTGCCGCCTGGCTGAGCGCTCCGGCAGAAAAGGAAGCCATCCTGGCGCGGCAGCAGGCCGTTGATGAGATCGCCGCAAAAAACGACTGGAAGATACATACCCAGGCTAACCTGGTATTCGGGCTTAAGCAGGGTAAACATGAAATCAGGAACCTGTTCACCTATTTGCAAACTCCGGTCGAACTGGAGCAGCAATGGCTTTACTGGTATTCCCGGGTTGCGCCGTATTTGCTGGGCGGACTCATCACCGTCGCCGTATTTTACGCTCCGGCCAGGTATGCCGCCGGTTTAGCGGCGCTCTTCAACCTGCGGCTGGTTGTTTCCAAAGCTAAGATCATCAAGAAAACCGATCTGGTCGCCGGAAAGATCGGCGAGGCGCTGGGGCGATTTGTCTTTGCTTTCAGGGGAATCGAAAATGAGCAATGGGAATCGGATTACCTGGGAGAGCTTACCGGAAAGATCGGCGGCGCGGATCAGCAGGGCGTATCGGCTTCGGTCAAACAGCTTGCCGAACTGATCGATAAGCTCAACTACCACCTGAATATCGTCATGGCTGTTATTCTTAATGCCCTGTTCGTATGGGATATCCGTCAGGTGATCGCTATTGAGGAATGGAAGAAAAACAACCGGCAGAATCTGGAAGACGCTTTTGATGTGCTGGCCGAATTTGAGGCGGTCATCAGTTTGGCAAGCCTGCGTATCAACTACCCGCAGTGGTGCTTCCCGTTCATCGCTGATGGTGATGGCTATACTTTATCGGCTAAAGAAATAGCCCACCCGCTCATCAGCGCTGCCGCGCGCGTTGCTAACGATTATGAACTGGAGGATACGTTTAAGATCGATATCATCACCGGTTCGAACATGGCGGGCAAAAGCACGTTTTTGCGTACGCTGGGTATCAATACGATACTGGCTTTGTCCGGCGCGCCGGTATGTGCGGGGTCGATGCAGGTATCGGTAATGACGATCCTGAGCTATATGCGCATCCGCGATTCGCTGAACGAAAGTACATCCACTTTTAAAGCCGAGCTTGACCGTTTACAAATGCTGCTCGCTACAGCCGATAGCGACCACAAGGTTTTCTTCCTGATCGATGAGATGCTGCGCGGCACCAACTCGGTGGATAAATACCGGGGATCGAAGGCGGTGATCGAACAACTGATCCGCAAAAAGGCGGTGGGCCTGGTAGCTACCCACGACCTGCAGATCGCACAACTGGAACAGGATCACCCGGATTATGTCCGCAATTTTTACTTCGATATCCGGGTAAAGGACGGAGAAATGCTGTTCGACTACAAGATCAGGCACGGCGAATGCAAAACTTTTAATGCATCACTGCTGCTTAAACGAATCGGTATTGATGTTGACGCGTAAGCATAAAAAAAGTGCGGAGATATGATCCCCGCACTTTACTATGCCTTTTAATTTGTTTTTACCTGTTACCACCCATTCCGCCGGCACCACCCATTCCCTGGTCGCCTTGTTTCAGGTCATCATTATTGATGCCTTTCTTTTGCTGCGGATTACTGAAGTTCAGTTTACCAAAGCTGTAGCTAAAGGTTACACCGAAGGAGCGGAAAGGATACTGGAACCTGCTGGTTTGCGTAAAGCCGGGGCTCGACAGGTTCGAGTTGAACTCCTTGTATTTGCTGAACGGCTCGATAGCGTTAAACCCAAGAGACATTTTCTTGTGCATAAATTGCTTCCTCACACCTATACCGAAAATACTGAATGTAGGCGTAGTACCCTGTATGGTATGCCGCGATGAGTTTCCGAATGCAAACGCCTCGGCCACATAATCATTGGGCAGCGTTAAAGTAGCCCTCAGGAAACCGCCGTACTGAACGTAGGTACCGTTCTGGCTCTGATCCAGGTGAAACACGCCCGACGGATCAGGCTTGTAGGTATAGGCATTCAGGTTGCCGATAATGGTCAGCGCTTTGAACGGCGTAACCGTGCCGAAGAAGCTGCCGCCAAACGAGTTGTTGTTCCCAATATTCTGGTAGGTGGTCAAAGTTCCTCCCTGTGCCACGCTGTCCACAATAACCGATATCGGTTGGGCAATTCCTTCTATTAAACCGGCAGTATGCTTATAATAAACTGAGAAGTTCAGCATCGAGGTTTTAATAAAGGAATTATAGTCCATTTCTACCGTTTGCGATATTTCAGCTCCCAAAGCCGGGTTACCCTGGCTTTGAGCCTGGATATTCGACTGGTTTGTAAACGGATTCAGATACTGCAGGCTCGGCCTGGTGATACGTTTGCTGTACGACAGTTTTACGGTTTGCGTAGCGCTGAACTGCTTTTGCAGGGTCAGGCTTGGCACAACCGTATTGTAATTCTGGCTGAACGGCGACAATGCCTGTGTCAGGTTGGTCGGGTCGCCGTGTATGTCCGTGTTTTCATCACGTACGCCGGCCAGTATCGTCCATTTTTTCGGCAGGTTAATGGTGAATACCGAATAGCCTGCGTAAACATTCTGGTTGTAATCGTAGATGTTTGAATTCGCCGGGTCGAACACAAAGCCGTTATCGTAAGTAAAGTAATTAGAGGTACTGCTTATCCTCCGGAAAATGCTTTTGCCGCCTGCTTCCAGTTTAAATACCTTATTGATAGGCAGCGTGTAATCCACTTGCAGGGTATACTCGTTGTTAACGCCGTCAATATTATCCTGGATGTTATTGAATACACCGGTATAATAGTTCGAGTAGTCGGTTACACCGCTGCTGTGGCTCCACTGCGTCGAAAAGTCCAGTTCTTCATCCGGTTTTTTGAACTTGCGGGTATAATCGATGTTCCAGTCGAAACCATTGATCTGGTTGTGACCCAGGCTGTTGCTCGAATACGGCGTTGCCGACATCGTGTTCGACATGTTATCCAGGTTAAACTGGATCTGGTTGAAACTGAAGGTTGATGTCAGGTCGTTATAAGCGTTGAACTCGTACCCGGCATTGAACCTGCCCACCACTGCATGACGTTTGATCTGGCTGCTTCCGGTAGTTTGGGTAAAGGTATTCACCGTATCTATGTGGATATGCTGCTCAAAATCAGTAAGCGATGTTTGGGGCCATGATGCGTTACCGCCGATATTGGCCGATAAATTGAAACGGTTCTTATTATAATTGATATTAAAGTTACCGTTGTTCTGGCGGGTGCCTATACCACCGCTTACAGAACCGCTGATACCCGTAACATTTTTTTGCTTGGTGATAATATTGATGATACCGGCCGAGCCTTCAGCGTCATACTTGGCAGAAGGAGTGGTGATCACCTCGATGCTTTTGATCTGGTCGGAAGGAATGGCTTTCAACACGTCGGATAAACTGGTTGAAGTGGCCCCCGACGGCTTGCCATTGATCAGTACGCGCACGTTCTGGTCGCCGCGGATAGACACGTTACCGTTAATGTCCACAGACACCAAAGGCACTTTTTCGAGCAGGTCCGTAGCGGTTCCTCCCGCAGCGGTAAGGTCCTTTTCGGCGTTATAAACGATCTTGTCGACCTTGTTCTCGATCAGCGGGGTTGAAGATGTTACGGATACGCCTGAAAGCGCTTTTGCGCTCGATGCCACCAGTATCTGGCCCATGTTTTTATCGGGTTTAGCCTTAGTGGTCTCAATGCCGCCCACATATTTGTCGGGGTATCCTACGTAAGTGATCCTGATCTTATAGCTGCCGGGATGAACGCCATCCAGCTTAAAATCTCCTTTTTCGTCGGTAAGCACACCGGTTATAGGTGATTTGCCCGTGCTGCGCAGAAGCGCAACCGAAGCATAGCTCAGTGGCTGTTTGGTAACCGAGTCGATCAGGGTACCCTGTATCTTCCCAACAATAGCCGGACCTCCGCCTCCTATCCCCATCTGTGCTTTCGCCGTAACAAAAGAACCTAATATTAAAAAAAGTATAAGTAATCTTTTCATTTGTTGTCGTTTTCGTAATTTGAGGCGAAAATACCCGAAATGTTACATGCTGCCGGGCATTTTTTTGTCACAAACCTGTAAGTGTCATTAAATCGTTACACGTAGTTAGTGTAAAAGATACATTTTGGTTGAAACGGTTGTAACAGTTGTATCAGACGCAAAAGAAAAGGATTGACTGCTTCTACCACTCCAACTACTACAACCAATCCAACCAAGGGGAACTAAAGCACAATATTTAC
>DASZWG010000254.1:0-4732 GCA_035546675.1 Mucilaginibacter sp.
TCAAAAATGAGCTCCGATGGAATGAGGTTTACTATAGATAATCAGCGGCCGACTTTAAAGGGCGGGGTATAGTATCCCTCCCTTGCACGCTGTTCACCCATTTTGTCGTACAGGGCATCGTCGTCGGGCTGCCAGGTAGCCAGTCCGTCCACGTATCGATTGTACATACAGAACGCGGCGGCGATCAGCACCGTATCATGTATCTCGATGTCCGTGGCGCCTTTATCCCTTGCATCACTGATTTCCTTTTCCTTAACGTTTTTCCCGCCCGACTGTACTTTAGCGGCGATGCGGAGCAGGGCCTTCATTTTGTCGCTGATATTGGCAGTTTCGGGATCCCGTATCACCTGGCGCACTACATCTTCATCGCTCCCTTCGCTGATGAACTGGTGCCTTGAAATAGCCCCATGAATGGTCGAACAATATTTACAGGTATTCAGGCTCGATACATAAGCAGCTATCAGTTCCCTTTCTCCCGCGCTTAGCGTCGGGTGCGGGTCGTGCAGCAAGGTTTGAACCAGGAAGTTCAGCGGTTTGGAGGTTTCGGGCCTGAACATGAACAGGCTCCGTATTCCGGGATATTCCGTAGGCAGATCGATGTGCGGCATAATGATTTGAATTGGTTTATGAGCAAATTTAATCAAAACCGGCCCAATCGAGCAAGTTCCGGGTTTTGGGAGAGAGGGTATAACCGGAAATTTGTTTATCAAAACAAAACAAAAGATGAACAATTTTAAGATCGTACCGCTGCCGAAGGAACTTGCGCAGCGTATTCGCGAAACAAGACAAGATGATTTCGGTCACCAAGTGATCGAACAGGTGGCTACAGGATCGGGACCGTGCCGTGTATCGCTCAGACCATTTGAAAAAGGGGTAGACAAGCGGTTGCTATTCACTCACAGCCCGTTCGATATCGATAACCCATATTGCCAGCCGGGACCGGTATTTATCAATGCAGACGATGTGGAAGAATACAGCGACATCTACCGCTTCCCGCCCGAGATCAAGGCCAATAAAACCAGTTTCCCGCTGTCGCTTATCGGCTATAACAAGGAACAGATGATGGTGCTGAGCCGCCTGGTAGGCGATAATGATGTGGACGAAATGATCACGGAAATATTTGAAACGAATAACCATGTAGAATACCTCCACGCCCGCAATTCGCAGGCATGCTGTTACATCTGCCGCATCGAACGTATTTGAAAAACCGAAACCAATTATGGGTCCCGGTGGTTCTTAATGCGACAATAATAACTGTTAAAATTACTATCTATGAAAAAGTTAAGGATCCCGGGAATCATTGCCTTATTCCTGGCGCTGTTTTTACTGACCACTTCGGCCATACAGGAGGGCCGCGAGACCGAAAAGCTCCATGATGCCGCCAATGTGCTGAAGGAGTTCGGGAAAATGAAGGAGAGCATTCCGCATGAACTGATATCGGAATATGAAGGAGTGGTGATCATTCCCAATATGATCAACGCCGGACTTGGCATTGGCGGTAAAAGAGGCAAAGGAGTGGCCATTGTGAAGCTGGACAGCAATAAATGGAGCGACCCGGTTTTTGTTACGCTGACGGGCGGAAGCGTTGGTCCGCAGATCGGCGTGCAATCGGTCGACCTGGTCATGGTGTTCCGCCACAAAGGTGTGCTGGCTAAAGTGAAAGATGGAGATTTCACCATCGGCGGCGATA
The DNA here is from genome assembly GCA_035546675.1 of Mucilaginibacter sp. Taxonomy (GTDB): domain Bacteria; phylum Bacteroidota; class Bacteroidia; order Sphingobacteriales; family Sphingobacteriaceae; genus Mucilaginibacter. Next base: position 1,691 of record DASZWG010000254.1, read on the forward strand.
TTTCCGCAGCGGCAGGGCCTGTCGGCAGGACGACCTCGGCCAATACCGATTACAAACTGGAGGCGGAAGTTTATTCGTATTCTCGCAGCCGTGGGCTGTTTGCCGGTATCAGCATTAACGGTTCAAGCCTTTCGATCGACAAAAAGGCCAACCACGACTATTACGGCGACAGTATGACGGCTCAGGATATTTTTGCCGATGCCAAAAGCGACACCAAAGCGGTGAAATTGCTGAAGGCAACGCTCGCAAGTTTATAGAGGGATAACGAATTGCAAAAAAGGCGCCTGTTAAGGCGCTTTTTTATGATCTGGCAAGTGCTTTTCTTAGCAATACCCCGGATAAGGCCGACATACCACCCACTAATCCGCCGATGATACCGGTGACAAGCACCAGTAAGATCCAGTTGGGCAGGTGGAACAGATTCGCGACGCGGCCGGCAAGGATATTGTCATTGGGTATGCTTTTGATCAGCGCCATCAGGACCCAGGCTGCAAAAAGCGCCGCAAAGCCGGCCAAAAATGTTCTTCCCGGCTTTTTACCGATCAAAAGCGCGATCACGAATGCGATCAAAGCGGCAAACCACCAGGGCAGGAAATAACCGCATACAAAAGTTAAAACGAGTATAAGCAGGAATAACATATGGCCCCCTCTAAATCTCCCCCGGCAGGGGAGACTTCTTTGTTTTAGTGTTTAACTTATTTATCATATACGTCTCATTTAAGCCCCTCTCTATCGGAGAGGGGTTGGGGTGAGGCTTAAGCTTGATTTGACACGATCCGATTTTTCATCAGCCGAATCCAGGAACAACAATTCATTCAGTTTACCATTCTTCCAGGTACTGAACATGTCGTCGTAATAATAGCTTCCGGGATTGCCGGATTCCCCACCGGGAAAAACGCCGTACCCTTTTACCGTCGGCCCCATCTGCACAACCATACGCCAGGACGGACCATTATTATCTTTTAAGGCATCGATCACGTTGCTGGTTCCCCCCGCCGAAAAATGCCCTGTTCCAAAACCGGGAATATTGGCCAGGTGGTTGATGTGTGCATCTTTTACATTGCCCCATTGCCATTTTTTGCCAGGTTCGCCATGATCGTGTACCAGCTCATCAACCGCCGAGGTAAAGGAATGCATCACAATATCGGCACAGGTTTCTTTGGCGGGGGTAGCCGCTATGTCAAACCATTTAGAACCCGGTTCGGTGAGCAGCAGCTTTTCCGTCCTGTCGTACGATGGGTAATGCAGGAATATATCCTTCCCGTCAAACTCGTCCCAAACCAAAGCATAGAATTTGAGCCACCAGGCGTTAAAGATGCTTGCTCCTTCCGAGTTGGCATCAAAGCGCAGGTTCCATTTGGATATAATATCAAAGGCTTTTTCCTGTGTCTTATCCAGTTTGGATGCATCAATATATTTCAGCAGGGTTGGCAGTATATCATGAGCCCTCATGCTGTAGTTGTCCGTCTGCAAGATGCGCATCGAATCCACCGTGGCATTTTTCATCCCCGAAAGCCGGTCGCTTAAGCGTTTTGCCCGGTCATACAGGTCAAATTTCCAGTTGATGTAATACGGGTAAGTGGTATCGGCCAGCGATTCGTTAGCAGATCGAACGTAGCCATCCGGCGGGTCTTTTACAGTGGGGTTTTGAGCATAGGGTATCCAGCCGTGCCAATCATCGGCCGTATCGCTGCCGTCGAGCACAAATTTACCCTGGTCGCGGTATTTTAAGGGGAATTTACCGTTGGGTGTGATGGCAATGTCTTTTTCCTTGTCGGCAAAGATGAAGTTTTGTGCGGGCGAAGTATAATACGTGAGGGCACGGCGGTAATCATCATAGTTTTTGCCCCTGTTCAGAATATAGAACGTTCTGAATTCATCCGATTCATCGTGCGCTATCCAGCGCATGGCGTCGCCAACGGGTATATCCTCGTGATCGTCTCCCTTTTTCTCGGCTACAGTGGCATAAACTACGGGTCCGTGCACCGTGTACAACACAGTATCGTAAACCGGCTTTTGCCCCCGTACTTTGATCACTTCTATGCGTTTTTGCACCTTATTCCAGCGGTCGTTATACCAGTATTCGTTTTTGCTTTTATCCTTGAATTTTACCTGGTACCAGTCGAGTACATCGGCGTCAACATTGGTCACTCCCCAGCTAATATTTTTGTTATAACCGATCACCACGCCCGGCGCTCCGGGTAACGAAACCCCGCATACGTTCACCGTCGGCGATGACATCTGTACCTGGTACCATATCGAAGGGAAGGTCAGGTTCAGGTGCGGGTCATTGGCCAGTATCGGGTAACCATTGGCCGATTTGCTGCCCGCTATTGCCCAGTTATTACTGCCTATGCCGGGGACGCTTTCTTTGGGTTTGATCTGCCCGGTCATTTGTGCTATGAAATTGGCAGAGGGTTTCGGGATGGGCAATGGCTTAAAGTTCCATTGGGTTCCCGGCGGTATAATGGGATCGGCATGGAAAGGATAATCAGGAAACAGGTCTTTAACCGCCTGGACGCCGAAAACTTTCAGGTCGTTGGTCATGGCAAAATCGTCCGATCCCCCGGCAAGCGTTTCCGACATGTTTTTAAGCAGGTAAGCGCAATTGATCGGCTTCCACTCTTCCGGCGCGTAATCCAGCAACTTAAATTCTATGGGGTAATCTTTTTTCTTCAGGTTCCGGATATAGCTGTTTACCCCATCGGTATAGGCTTCGATCATCATCCGCGATATGGGGTCCTTCATCATACCCTTCAGCGAGTTTTCCGCGCCGAAGGTCATCCCGGTTCTTCGGTGATAGCGGTCGACATCCAGCGCCTTCGGCCCGACAACTTCGGAAAGCCGGCCGGCTGCTGCACGCGTTTGTATATCCATCTGCCAAAGCCTGTCGCGGGCAGTAATGTAACCCTGTGCATAATACAGATCGTGGTCGTTTTCGGCAAAAATGTGCGGAATCCTGTGTTCATCAAAGCGAATGATCACTTTCCCTTTTAACCCTTCGAGCTTCAGCTCCCGGTCTTCGGGCTGGTTTTTGCTTTC
>DASZWG010000255.1:0-5834 GCA_035546675.1 Mucilaginibacter sp.
TGGTGGTGACCGACCGCATATCGGCATTTGATGTGGTGCTGCCCGAACCGATACCCTATAAGGGACAGGTGCTGAACCAGATAGCGGCCAAATTCCTGAACGAGACCAAAGATATCGTGCCCAACTGGGTAATTGCCGTTCCCGATCCGAGCGTGACCATCGGGCGGATATGCGAGCCTTATAAGGTTGAGATGGTGATACGCGGCTATCTTGCCGGCCATGCCTGGCGCGAATACAGCGCGGGAAAACGCGAGCTGTGCGGCGAAAAGCTGCCGGAGGGCCTGAAAGAAAACGATAAGCTGCCCGAACCGATCATTACTCCGACAACCAAGGCCTCCGTCGGGCATGATGAAGATATCTCTAAGGAGCAGATACTGGCGCGCGGGATTGTTTCGGCTGAGGATTACGCTCAGATGGAGCAATATACCAAAGCCCTGTACCAGCGTGGCAGTGAGATAGCCGCGAAAAGGGGCCTGATACTGGTTGATACCAAATACGAATTCGGCAAGGCTGATGGTACGATATACCTGATAGACGAGATACATACGCCCGACTCGTCGCGCTATTTTTACAGGGAAGGTTATGAGCAGCGCCAGGAAAACAATGAGCCGCAGAAGCAATTATCAAAGGAATTTGTGCGTAAGTGGCTCATTGAGAATGGTTTCCAGGGAAAAGAAGGGCAGGTGGTTCCCATAATGACTAAAGAAATAGTTGATTCAATATCAGCGCGTTACATCGAGCTATATGAACAAATAACCGGGGAGAAGTTTGTTAAACCAGATAATGACCAGGTATTAAAGCGTGTCGAAGCTTCTATTAACAAAGTGTTAAGCGGTTTGTAAATTTAATTGTTTTTAAAAAATTTATATCTTAGTGGCATAAATAGCAAAAAATGAAATTCACTGTTGATAAGCACGAAAAATATGTACTGGTGAAGCTGAATGAATCAAAACTGAATTCATTGGTTACGCCGCAGCTGAAATCCGAGCTGATATTGATGAATACAGAGGGGCAGCGTAATATCATCATGGACCTTTCGCAGATCAAGTTCGCTGATTCATCAGGATTGAGCAGTTTGCTGGTTGGTCATCGTCTGTGTAAAAATTCTTCGGGCGTATTTATCCTGGCAGGTCTTAATGATGCCGTATCCCGCCTCATCGCCATATCGCAATTAGACAGTGTACTGAGCATCGTTCCGACACCCGAGGAAGCTATAGACCTGATCTTCATGGAAGAAGTTGAAAAACAGCTGAAGAAAGAAGCAAAATAATGTCCACGATTGTTTACCTGTCATGAAATTTGAGGTAACAATACTTGGCAGCAGTTCGGCAACACCCATTTTTAACAGAAACCCTTCCTCACAGGCCCTTAACATTAATGAGCGACTTTACCTGGTTGATTGCGGTGAAGGCACGCAACAGCAGATGCTGCGTTTTGATGTAAAGCCGGGTCGTATAGATCATATTTTCATCAGTCACCTTCACGGCGACCACTACCTGGGGCTGGTGGGCCTGCTGTCGTCCATGCACCTGAACGGGCGCGTAAAACTACTCAAACTGTTCTGCCCGCCGGAATTGAAGGAGATCATCGACCTGCAATTGAAATATTCTGAAACCGTACTCCAGTTCCCTATTGAATCTGTCTTTACCCGACCCAATAAATCTGAGGTTATCCTCGATAACACGGATATTACCGTCGAGGCGATACCGCTTGATCACCGCATTCCCTGTACGGGCTTCCTGTTCAGGCAAAAAAAACGGATGAGAAAGATCATTAAGGAAAAGATAGAAGAAATAGATATCCCGATCCCTTATTTCTCAGCGATCAAAAAGGGAGCTGATTACGTTGCTCCAGACGGTACCGTTTACAAAAACAGTGAGATAACGACCGAGCCGGAGGAACCCAAGACCTATGCTTACTGTTCTGACACGCTATATAACGAAAATTATTTTGATCAGATCAGCAATACCGACCTCCTGTACCACGAGGCAACATTCATGAACAATATGCTCGAAAGGGCCGTGTCTACACACCACACCACTGCTTTACAGGCCGGTGAAGTCGCCCTGAAAACCCACGCAAAAAAATTGGTGATCGGCCATTTTTCGGCCCGTTACAAAACACTGGATGAACTGCTGGCCGAAACGCGCAGTGTTTTCCCGGATACAGAACTTGCCACTGAGGGGAGGACATTTTTGATTGAATAAAATATGCAGATGAGTGAATGTGCAGATATGCAGATTATTGGCTCACACGATTTTATTTGACTAATTCAATTTCAGACAACTGCAGGCTGGCAGGGCGCCACCTCTTTTCAAACTCATCCGCACATCCACTCATCTGCATATCTGCACATTCACTCATTTGCACATCTGCAGATCTTATTTATCCCGCCTGCCAAATACCGAAAAGCTGACGTAACGTTTGGGATGCGCCTTAAGGTCAATGAATACGCTGTCGAGGTGCATGGTAGCCTTATTCAGGTTTTGATACAGCGTTTCATTGTTGATCAGCATGCTCAGGGTGCCATTGCCGTTATTGATCTTATTGATGGCAGCCTGCAGGTCGGCGACCGCCTTATTGGCGTTATCCATGGTCTGCTTCAGGTTCGACTTTGCCAGTTCGCTGCTGAAGGCTTGAACGTTTGTAGCAATACTATCCAAATGCGAGGTGCCTGCCTTTAAATTCCCTGACACATCTTCGGCATTTGCCAGTATACCATTGACATGATCGGTTTGTGAACCCACCAGGTTATCGATCTTTTTTGTTGTCCCTTCAAGTGTCTGCAATGAGTTGGCGATGCTCAGGAAACTCCGGTCGACATTCTTTTGGAACTCCGGGTTGATGATCTTGTTGATGGCCGACAGGGATGAGTCGAGTTTGTCGATCAGCATTTCGGCTTTGCGCTGGATAGGCTGGAGGCTTTCGGCCAGGCTGCCCTGGATATCTGCTTTGAGCGTATCCTTGTCCTCAGCATATGTTTTACTGTTTCCCATTACCAGCACGATGGCCTTTGAACCCAAAAGATCGGTACTTTCAAGTTTGGCCAATGAATTATCCGGGATGTTATACTGGGGATCGATCTTCAGTTCGACGATGGTTTGTCCGTCGGGCTGAAGCTTCATATCTGAAACGTGACCTACCTGGAAGCCATGAACCAGTACGGGCTTCGATATGGAAAGACCTTCTACACTGTTGTACACCGCGTAAAACCTGTTCGAACGGGTAAATACGTCATTGCCGCGCAGGTAACTGTAGCATAAAATGAGCACCGCTATCGCGATGGCTGTTAATACGCCTATCTTGGTTTCGTTTGATATCTTCATAATTCGGATGCAGGGTTTGAGATTAGTTTTTTGAAAAGTATGATTGTGATAAAACTTATAGTGCAGCGAATTGTTTCGTTCTCACAGCTCAAATCCCGGCGTCGCTTTTATCTGGATGCCTGTTCTACTTCGTTTTTATACTCGATCAGCGCCCTGACAATGGAAGCCACCACCTCGTTCTGCCCTTTTTCAGAGTTCAGGTAAGCCTCATCATCCGGGTTATCGATATAACCCATTTCGACCAGCACAGCGGGCATGGCGCTGTGGCAAAGTACCAGCACGCCCTGCTCGCGTATGCCTTCGCTCGGCCTGCCGTCCGTATTTACAAATTCATCATTGATCAGGTTTGCCAGGCGCAGGCTCTGTCTGCGGTATTTACGCAGGTATTCATTCATCAAAATAACCTGCTCGGGGTCGCTCGGATCAAACGTCGCGTTCATTTCGGAATCAGTATCATCAGCCTCGATACGGTTCTCATTGATCGCCTTTGCTTCTTCTTTGGTGCGCCAGTTTCCATATACCAATATTAAAACTCCCCTTCCTGAATGGTTTGGGACTTCAACGGTTCGATAGATCGGCTTGTGATGCCGATGTCCCACGACCTTTCTCACGCGTCTGGGCGGCAGCGCATTACAATGTAAAGAGATAAACAAGTCACCTTTATTTTCGTTGGCTATATCTGCTCTTCGCTGCCATGAAACATCCTGTTCTGTTTTGCGCGTCAATACTACCCTTACGCCGTTCATCTGTTTTTCTATGGCGTCCTGCAATTTATAGGCTACGGCAAGCGTTACATTTCTCTCTAAAGAATAAGAACCTTTTGCACCGGGAGAAAAGTGACCTTCCGCACCGGGAGGACGAACACCATGTCCGGCGTCAACAACAATGGTCTTGATCTTAAACCCATTATTGTTATTGGAAACGGTATCCTTCTTTACAGTGTCAGCCGGTTTAAAAGAGAAAAGTGAAAAAGAAATAATAATAGCAAACAACTCACATATCAATCTTTTTAATGCCTTATTTTTCATCAATACTATTTATTTTCTTAACGGGGATGACGCTGTCATATTATTATTCGTTGCAAATCGCAATGAATAATCTGACGGTTTCATTATTTTTGGACGCTGTTAACTATACTGCAAAAATACTAATCAATTTTGAAATTCGTTAGCCTGATTTTTCTGTTTATATCCCTCCAAATGGCGAACGTAACAGCATCTGCAAGCACAGGCAGGGTTAACATCAGCCATCGGGCAGTTATTGATACCATTATCAAACTGGATACGATCAAAGACAGGAAGTTGTTGCGCGAAAAGAAAACTCAGCTTAAACCGGGCGCACAGGATACCACTGCCGACACGACAAAAAACGGCCTGAAATCAGTCGTTACCGCGCATGCCGAGGATTCGACGCGCTATGACGATGCACACCAGATGCTGTACCTGTATGGTAAAGCGCGCGTAACCTATGAAGATTTTGAACTGGACGCCGATTACATCAGGGTAGATGAGAAGAACAAGATCCTATTTGCCAGCGGCATGACAGACCCGCTCACGCACCGGTACATAGGCCGTCCCATATCCAAACAAAAGAATGAAAGCCCGGTCGAGTCGGATTCACTGATCTATAACTACGAGACCAAAAAGGGTAAGATATACAATGCCGCAACCGAACAAAACGGCAACTTTTTCTCGGGCGGACAGGAAAAGGTATTGAACCATAACGAAATAGCTTACCGGAATGTGCTTTTCAGTACGTGTAACCTGCCGTACCCGGATACACATTTCGGCATCGTTATAACAAAAGGCATAGGCGAGAAGAACCAGATCATATCCGGTCCGGCATATCTCGAGATCGAAGGAGTGCCGTTACCGTTGGCCATACCATTCGGCTTTTTCCCAAAGCCTAATTCACGTGCATCTGGAATCATGTTACCAAACGCCGGCGAGGATAACCGGCTTGGGTTTTACCTGCGCAATTTCGGCTATTACATGGTGCTGAACGATTATATGGACCTGACCAATACAGGTACTATTTATTCTAAAGGATCATATGAGGTAAGCTCGTCTTTACGTTATCTGAATCGTTATAAGTATTCAGGACAGGCGACTTTAAGCTTCAGCTCAACCAATGTCGGCTTGCCGGGCGATCCCGCGCAAAAAGATTTTCATATCGACTGGTCGCACAGTCAAAACCCGGATTCGCATCCCGGAACAACTTTCAGCGCTTCGGTAAACGCGGGTAGTTCGGGATTTTTCGCCCATAATGCCCCGACCGAAGGGTATAACCTGAACACACTGACGCAAACCTCGCTGCGTTCGAGTATCTCATACGGCCGCACATGGGCTGGGACTCCGTTCAACCTGACCGTCAACCTGTCGCATAGCCAGGACCTGGCCAATAAAACCGTTACGCTTGAATTACCAACTTTCAACTTCAATATGGCTACGATCAGCCCATTTGATTCAAAATTGAGAGTTGGCGAGCAGAAATGGTACCAGAAAATAA
>DASZWG010000256.1:0-5061 GCA_035546675.1 Mucilaginibacter sp.
TTCGCTGATATAATCCCTTTGTATATCAACCTTTGTCGACACAGCGGTTACCGATGCTGTTACGCCTAGTTTTGCACTGCGGTATATGTTGAAATAGCCATTGGCTATGCTGGTGGATGACGAATCCGTTGGGCTTAGTACCCAGGCGTTCTCGTCGTCGCTGTTAAAATCGGTGTGATAGATCGTTTGTGTTATGTCCTTGTCTACTGCCGTTACGTTTTTTACATCGTGCTCAATGTAGGTCACTTTCAGGTAATTAAAGGCGGCGGATTGCTGGTCGGCCACAATAAGCCCTACATTATTGCCATAGGGTTGTAATACCTCGGTTTTGGCAACCTGGTAATCATTAACGAAGTATTTGAACTCATTATCCGACTTTTCGACACGCAGTTTATTGAGCGCAGTGCCTTGTAAAATGGCTTCCGAAGGCGTCCATCCGACCAGGGTCTTATTGCCGCTGTCCTGCAGCGATACGATGATGAACTGCCCGTTCTGGCTGATGCCGAAATAATAGGTGTTGGTAACGTTCTTGCCGCCAAAAGTTATACCTATCGGGTAGTTTTTGCCGTAAACACAGGAAAAGGTAGTTTCGATCGCGAAATCACGGCTGTAATCAATGTCAACCTCATTGGTAACAACCGAGTAGGAGTGCTGCTTGTGCGTCAGGATGTACTGGCCGCCGGTAACCTTAGCATTGCTGTACTGATCGTCATAGTCCTTCCATGATTCCTTGTCCGAATTGAAATTATTGTAATAAAGCAGGGTTTGTGCCCTGAGAGCAGAGAAGGGCAGTAAAAACAATAGGAACAAGACCCAGCGTATGTTCAATTTTTTCATGGCATTATTTGTGTTGTAATTCAACCATCAGGGCAACGACGCTCTTATCGTCACTGGTCCCGTCGAATGATATTTTGTCGCTGCTGAACTTAATGTTTGCCGGGTCGACTATTTTATCGGCCAGGGCCTGGTAAACGCGTTCGTTAAAGGTCCCGGTTCCATTGGCAATGGTCGAAACCAGTTGGTTTATATCCAGTTCATTTCTCGAATACAGCACGCACAGGAAATCGGTGCCCGGCTGGTTATCGAATTGGATGTAATGATCCTCATCGGGCAGCGCGACATCATTCTTGGCATAATCAAGCGCAGCGCTGATGTTATCGGCATAAGGGAATATCTTGGTCACATTATTGGTCAGGTCCGAACTGATCGCATACACGTAAGCCGGCTGGTTATTGGAAATGTATATCCTGAAATTAGTGCCGGAGGGGTAAGCTTGTGCCACCCGGTAAATAGTGAGCGGCTGCGGTGTGGTGTCAACGGTAACAACTTTCAGCCCGCGTGTCGAAACGTACAGATTGGCTTGCATATCCTGACCGTCGGATAAGGTGAGCCGGATGGCGCCCGAAAGATCGGGTATGCCTGTGCGGACGCGCGGCAGGTCGACAAACTCGTAGGCATATTGAACAAAGCGCGCAAAATCGCCGTACCTGATCCAGATATAACCGTCGTTGCCCCAGTTATCGCCCCAGCTGTTTTGTACCTCGAAAGCCCCGCCATACTCGCTATCGTCATAACCGACAACACACATAGCGTGACCGCCGTACGAATTGAGCGGCTGCTCCTTGGGTATCCAGCAATTAACGGCGCCATCGAACGAAGGCGGGGCCAGCATGCCGATCACCACCGGTTTCTTTTCGGAAAGCGCCTTTTTTACCGCCTGTACTTTGATATTTTCGGTTGCGGTATAATCGAACAGTGTAGCGTAGTCCTTTAACTTGGATTCGGCAGCCGAAGAAACCTCTGTCTGGTCCACATCGGGCACACAGAGGCTGGGCAGGCTGTTGTAGGGGATGCTGCCGATGTTTTTCATGGCGGCAAAGGCATGATCGATATAGGTGCCCGTATTACAGTCGCCGGTATTGGGCTGTATCAGCCTGAACAGGAAGGCCGGCGAATAGGCGTTTTTGGTGATCATATCCCTGTCGGTCCAGTTGTTTTTAATTGCGTCGACCATCGTGCGGCCGCAATAGGCACTTGCCCAGGCCACGCAGGTTGAATATTGCAACTGGTTTTTGGGATAGGGCGCATACATTTTGAGCGATACCTTTGGCGGCAGCGTGTTAAACAGCGACCGGGTAAGCTGCGCCTTGCGTGGCTGCTGCTCGTACGCAGCATTGTCAAACATCATACCCCGCCCATGCTGGGCAAATAACGGTCCTGCAAGAAAAATAAAGAGGAAAAACAGGCAAAAAAATTTAGGCTTTAACATGGCTGTTAAGTTTTGTGATATCTACCTTACCAAATTTAAAAATATTAATCGTTTGCCGGGTAAAAAAAATCAGGAAAGTAATGAAGGTCAGTTCTTTTCACAGAATAGTACTAAATTGGCTCAAAATCCGGATCATGGGACTTGTATGGGCTGTTAGTATAGCTGAATTGAGCCGGGTATTTTACATTTTTAATCCCTGAACGAAAGCTTTGGAACCACAGATCAACGCCGTAACCCTCGCCGCACGCGATATCCAGTCGCTCAAAAGATTTTATAACCAGGTGCTGGAGTGGAGGATATTGTCGCAAAATGAGAAGGTGGTGATCTTTAAACTCAACAATACAGTATTGACATTGTGCGACGTGGATATTTTTAAGGAATACTCGGGCATGCAGCCGCCCGACCCGTCTGAAAAGAACTTTTACCTCACCGTCAATCTCGATTCGCCTAAAAGGGTCGACCAAACCCTTCAAAAATTAGCGGCTTTAAATGTCGACATCGTCAAAATGCCGAAGAGGGCTTTTTGGGGCGGGTACAGCGGGTTTTTTGCTGATCCGGAAGGGAATCGTTGGGAGGTTTGCTATAACCCGGCGCCGAATAAGATAATCTGATTTAATTCCCTCTTATTTGGAGAGGGTCGGGGTGAGGCCTAAACCGGCTCGATCCAGTTGCCGTCTTCTTTAATGATGCCGATCAGTTCATCCAGCGCATGCGCCGAGCTGATGTTCTTTTTGACGGCTTCCTTGCCGCGGTAAAGCGTCACCTTATCCGTACCCGATCCTACGTAGCCATAGTCAGCATCGGCCATTTCGCCCGGTCCGTTCACGATACAACCCATAATGCCGATCTTCAAACCTTTCAAATGACTTGTCCGGCTGCGGATCATCTGCGTGGTGATCATCAGGTCGAACAGCGTGCGGCCGCAACTCGGGCATGAAATATACTCTGTTTTGGAGATCCTTGAACGCGTAGCCTGCAAAATGCCGAAGGCCGTTGAAGTAATTACTTTAGTCCCGATTCCCGGCGCATCGATCCATATCCCGTCGCCAAAACCATCGACGAGCAGTGCGCCTAAGTCGGTTGAGGCGTAGAGTTGTAAATCGGTTGTACGTTCTACGTTAGACGTTGTACGTTGATCGTCTTCTGACTCCTGACTTCCGACATCTGACTTCAGATTGTAAGATCTTTTAATAATAACCGGAATATCTAAACCTAACTCTTCCATCTTAAAGAAGAACTGCCGCTGGTCGGCCATGCCGTGCAGTTCATCGGTTTCGAGCACAAAAACGAGGCTCTTATCCATCGGGATCATACCGAAATTATCGCTTTCAACATCCGAATTCTTGATGCGAACGAGATTTAAGGCCGATGTGCGGTCTTCGGCCTCAATATATTCCTGTAAAGTAAGTGCCGGGTGGCAGAGTGTTTTATCCGCCAGTTTTTGCCAGGTTTTATAGTTATAAAGCTGTTTCAGATTGCCCGGAAAAGTGAATGAGGGCAATTGATCGCCCAGGTACACAAAATCGACCGATTGTTCGCCCATTGCGTATTTATCCAGCAGCGGCGAGTAGAGATAACCCGCATCATTCAATATAGCCGGGTCCTTCAGGTTGGCCTGCGACAGATCAACCACCACGCGTGGCACCATGTGCCCGCCGATGAAGGCGTTGGCCTCGCAGGTTTCGCGTTTTTTATAGGCATACGGATCGTGTTGTACGTTGTATGTTATATGTTCTACGTTGTCCTGGCTCTTGACTCTTGATTCCTGGTTCCTTTGGGTGTAGCGTTGGACAAGCGCAATCGCCACCGGTGCTTCGGCTTCGGGTTCTTCGGTCAGGGATACGCGTACGGTGTCGCCCAGGCCGTCTTCCAGCAAAGTTCCGATACCCACGGCCGATTTAATGCGGCCGTCCTCCCCGTCGCCGGCTTCGGTAACACCCAGGTGGAGCGGGTAGTTCATGCCTTCCGAAACCATCGTTTCCACCAACAGGCGGTAAGCCTGTACCATCACCTGTGGATTGCTCGATTTCATCGAGATCACCAGCTCGTAATAATTCAGCATCTCGCAAATGCGGATAAACTCCATCGCCGACTCCACCATACCCTGCGGCGTATCGCCGTAGCGGCTCATGATACGGTCGCTCAGTGAGCCGTGGTTGGTGCCGATGCGCATCGCCGTGCCATATTCTTTGCATACCTTCACCAAAGGCGAAAATTTCTGGTAGATGCGCTCCAGCTCGGTCCGGTATTCGGCGTCGGTATAATCGATCTGGTCGAAACGTTTTTTATCCGCATAATTGCCGGGGTTTACGCGCACCTTTTCAACAATGCGGGCAGCCACTTCGGCAGCATTTGGCGTAAAATGAATGTCGGCCACCAGCGGCGTGGTATAGCCCCGCGCCCGTAATTGCTTTTTGATCTCCGCCAGGTTTTGCGCCTCTTTGATGCTGGGTGCTGTGATGCGCACGTACTCGCATCCTGCTTTGATCATGCGGATCGACTGCTCCACCGTCGCGATGGTGTCCATCGTATCGGTGGTGGTCATGCTCTGGATGCGGATGGGGTTATTGCCGCCCATGGGGACATCGCCGATATGCACCTCGCGGGTCACAAAGCGGGAATATTCCGTCAGCGAGTTACAATAACGGCCGGGCAGAACTTTAACGGCATCGGCATTCATGATGCAAAATTACGAAAGATGTTGGAAGGTTGTAAAATTTGAAAGTTGAAAGGTTGGTTATTTCGTTTTATAAATGACCGTTACTCCATCCACAGATCGCTCCTGTATAAAG
>DASZWG010000257.1:0-3698 GCA_035546675.1 Mucilaginibacter sp.
TAGGTCAGCGCCTCTTCAACCACGTCGAGCAGGTTCTGATTGCCGTCCAATACTAAAATACGCTTTAACATAATCATAATGAGTTTGAAGGGGAAATTGTTGCGTAGTTCTTTATCATTGATCAGCTGATATTTAATTTACTTAAGTCGTGTTTATGACTACGGTAACCACAATTGGTTTAACGGGTTTTGATGATTAATATTATTTTAATACGATAACGAAGCCGTCAGTATTACAGGGCAACATTTAAAAAATCTATCTTTGCCGCTTCAGCATGGCACGCCCAAATTTTAAAACCTACTATTTCGCAGCTATACTTATCGGGTTGGTTATCGGGATCGTGACGGAGGACAAATACATCGGCATACTCGTTGCCATTGCCCTCGTGTTGACGGTTGCAGGCATCAGGAGAAGAAATAGTTGAAAAAACAAGGAACCCCATTATCGCCTTTCACCTTTATTTTTTGTTAATTTCGGTTGCGTTTTGTTAAAAGATGTTAACCGGCTGGCATATTTGTATAAAATAATTTATAAAAACGCATATTTGCCTGCGCGATAAAACAATTACTCAACAGTCCATGCATTACAAAAAAATCAATAATCTTTTAGGCTGGCTTTGCTTTGTCATAGCTTCTATGACCTACATCCTTACACTCGAACCTTCGGTTAGTTTCTGGGATTGCGGCGAGTTTATTTCCTGTGCATACAGGCTGCAGGTGGCGCACCAGCCGGGTTACCCGCTTTTTGCCATACTCGGTAAGTTTTTCTCGCTCTTTTCGATGGGCGACAAAGCCCTTGTCCCCCGTTTTACCAATACAGGTTCGGCGCTGGCCAGTGGGGCCACGATCATGTTTTTGTTCTGGACGATAACCGCATTGGCCAAAAAGCTGCTTTTGCAAAAGGGCGAACAGCCCGACAGCACCAAAATGATACTCATTATGGGCGGCGGTCTTGTTGGCGCATTAACATTCTCATTTACTGACACTTTCTGGTTCTCGGCTGTCGAAACGATCGTATTCGCCTGGTCGTCATTATGTACCGCGCTCGTTTTTTGGGCGATACTCAAATGGGATGAGCACGCAGACGAAGCAGGTGCGGACAAATGGCTCATTTTTATCGCTTATGTAATAGGATTATCCATGGGCATTCACCTGCTCAACCTGCTTACTATTCCGGCCATTGTGCTGGTTTATTACTTCCGCAGGTACAAGAACATTAACACCCGCAGCGGTATCATTGCTTTCATCGTCAGTATATTGATCCTGGCCTTTGTTCAATATGGCATCCGAGGTTATACGGTTGAATTTGCTGCCTATTTTGACCTGTTTTTTGTAAACCACCTTGGGCTTGGTTTCTGGAGCGGGGCATCGTTCTTCTTCCTGCTGCTGTTCGGCCTGATCGCGTTCGGTATCTGGTGGAGTGTAAAACACAATAAACCGGCGTTAAACCTGGCCCTGCTTTGCGTAGCCTTTGTCTACTTCGGCTATGGCTCATTCGCCTATATTCCCATCAGGGCCACTGCCGACCCCGACCTGGATAACTCGCACCCAGATAATGCCTTTACATGGTACGGTTACCTGAACCGTATTCAATACGGTGAGACCCCATTACTGTACGGGCCGTATTTCGATGCGAAGGCTGTGGATCAGACTTACGGCAGTATCATTTACCGTAAGGGCAAAACAAAATACGAGAATGCAGGGAGGCGATCGAATATTGTGTACGATCATAATACAATTTTCCCGCGTATGTACAATACGCCAAATAATGATGCCACGTACGATCAGGATGCGCAGTTTTACCGCCAGTGGCTGCAAATGAACGAGACGGATGTCCCCAATTTTGCTACTAATATAAAATGGATGGTGAGCTGGCAGATGTGGCAGATGTATGGAAGGTACTTTTTGTGGAATTTTGCCGGGCGGATAAATCAGCTGGACGGACAGCAGGCCACGGGTCCCGCCTTCCCCTGGAGCAAGGGATATGTTGACGGCGACTGGACCACCGGGATATTTGACGGGACACGAAACCTGCCCAAATCGCTGACGCATGTTCCGGCGGGCACGCCGATGTACGCCAGCAATGCGTATACTCCGCTCTATGCCCTGCCGCTGATACTGGGCCTTATCGGTTTGGTGTTTCACTATAACCGCAGTAAGCGCGATACGCTGATTGTGGGCCTGCTATGGTTCTTTACCGGCATTGCTATTGTGCTGTACGTAAATCAGCCCAGCGTCCAGCCCCGTGAAAGGGATTATTCTTACGTCGGCTCATTTTACGCCTTTGCGATATGGATCGGTATAGGCGTGATCGGTGTTGCCGATTTTATAAAACGATGGGCAAGCCCTAAAACCGCGGCTGCGGGAGCTACTGCTATCTGTCTTTTAGTGCCGGTGCTGGTGGCCAGTAAAGAATGGCGCGCACACAACCGCTCGACCAAATTGACGCCGCATGATATGGCATACGACTACCTGATATCGTGCCCGCAGAATGCTATCCTGTTCACTTATGGCGATAATGATACTTATTCGTTGTGGTACGACCAGGAGGTTGAGGGCATACGCCCGGATGTAAGGATCGTGAACCTGAGCTTGTTCAGCGGCGACTGGTACATCAGGCAGATGCAAAAGAAAATGAATGAATCGGCGCCTTTACCTATCACTATGCCGTATGAAAAGTATGAGGAGGGCGTACGTGATGCCATACAGTACGTGGACGGGAAAGTTGCGGGTTATACCAAGGTTAAGGATATTTTTGATTTCCTAACCTCCGATAATCCTGACGCGATGATCGATATGGGCCCCGGCGATAAGGAAAATTACCTGCCGACCAAAAATTTTGCCATTCCCATCAATGCCGACGACGTGATCAAAAATGGCGTAGTGCCTGATTCGGACAGAAGCAAATTAACCGATACGATGAAATGGAAATATCCATCGAATTATGTGACTAAAGATGACCTGGCATTTATCGATATCCTTGCACACAACGATTGGAAAAGGCCGATCTGCTTCACCATCACCGTTGGTCAGAGTAACATGATGGGGTTGCAGTCGTATTTATATAAAGAAGGTTTCACGTATCGTCTGATACCCTTCAAGAAGGATACCACCACGCGTGACCAGTTAGGCAAAACCAACAGCATGGTGATGTACAATAATGTGGTGAATAAATTCAAATGGGGCAATTTTAAACATGCTACCTATCTCGACCCCGAATCGACCACCATGTTTTACCCCGTGCTGCTCTCAACCATACTCGACCTGTCGCAGGGGTTAGAGGCAGACGGGCATAAGGACCTTGCATTAAAGGCCATTCATAAATTTGATGAAGAAATGCCGGATATCTACCCCTATATCGATATCGTTAGGAGCAAATATTTCCTGGCAGCCAATGCTTATCAACTGGGCGATATTGGTTATGGCAATAGGTACGCTAATAGTATACAAAACTATGTTATCGACCAGTTGGATTACAATTACAGCCTGATGCAAAGCGCACCTGAGGATATAGATGCCCGTACGGTGCAAATAGGTTTATCTGTTTTGAATGGCCTGGCTGATCTGACAAAAGATAACCACCAAACAGCATTATCGGCTAAGCTGTCGGCACAGTTTAAAGATTACGAAGGTAAATTTTCGTCCATCTTAGGGAGGCAGTAAGACCTTCCTGATGGCAATAAAAAAGCGATGGGAAAA
>DASZWG010000258.1:0-6514 GCA_035546675.1 Mucilaginibacter sp.
TAATGGCTATCCTTTGACATGTTCCGATAAATGCAGGCAGTCTGATTCATGTTATTGGTCACGAGGTCGAGCTTGCCGTCGTTGTTCAGATCGGCATAAGCTGCCCCGTTTGAAAGCGTAGGCCTGCTGAAACCCCAATCAGCGCTTTCATCAATAAACTGTTCGCTTTTTGACCCCTTCAAAAGATAATTGTGTGCCTCACCTGGGGGCATCTTGTCAATGGCAGTCTGATCAAAACTATGTCCCTGGGTAAGCATACCCTGCACCTCGATGCCGGATATGAAATTGATGTAATCCATGTCCGTAGGCCGCCGCTTGATGCCGTTAGCGATAAACAGGTCCTTTATGCCGTCGTTATCAAAGTCGGCCAGCAACGGACTCCAGCTCCAGTCGGTAGCCGCTATGCCGTCCATCAGCCCGACATCGCTGAATGCCTCGCCATTACCGAGATTTTTTTGGAGGCAATTGCGCGAATATTGATACTGGTACCCCCCATCCAGTATTTTATACGCATACTGATTATACGATTCATCGCCTGCATAAGCTTTCAGTAGTTTCTCTTCAGCCGGCAGCATATCGACGGTAACCACATCCAACTGACCGTCGTTGTTAAAATCGGCCATGTCGTTGCCCATGCTGAACCGGCTGTAATGGTTAAAATGCTTTGCCCCCGACTCTGTAAATGTCCCGTCGTGATTGTTGATGTAATAATAATCGTTCTCGTGAAAATCGTTGCCGATATAAATATCATCCCACCCGTCATTATTCACATCGCCTACGGCTATACCCAAACCATAACCCAGGGCACTGCTGTAGATACCGGCTTTTTGCGTTACATCGGTAAAATGACCGCCTGTATTGAGAAACAGCCTGCTGCCCGCCAGTTTGTTGATCTTATGGCGCAGGCTGGTATCACCATAGGTATCGGCTGAGTGGTTCGACTGATTCAGCAAAAAGCAGTCGAGTTTGCCATCATGATTATAGTCAAAAAATGCGGCCTGGGTAGAATACCCGGTAAAATCGAGCCCATACTCGGCCGATCTTTCCGTGAAAGTGCCGTCATGATTGTTAATAAAAAGCATATTGTGCCCTTTAAAACCCAGCTTGCCCGATACTGCGCAAACATAAATGTCAAGGTACCCGTCGTTATTCACGTCGGCCATGGTTACCCCTGTACACCAGTCTGCGGTCCCGGCTACGCCGGCCTTTGCCGTAATATCCTCGAACTTATAGTTTCCTTTATTCAGGTAAAGTTTATTCCCGCCCTTTTTATTGGATGTAAAATATATATCAGGTAAGCCGTCATTATTGATGTCGCCTATGGCCACTCCGCCGCCGTTATAGAAGTAGAGATAATTCAGGATACCCGGCGGATCGTCATCGTTCAAAGAATTGACAAAAGTGACACCCGTTTGCGCGGTATCGAGCAGCTTAAATAATCGTTCCTCCGCTGGTTTTTGCTTGCACGATAAAAGGCCGGACAAAAGAATCATCATTACAAAGACAACCTTGCAGAAACTTTGCCGGGTACGGCTATGATGCGAAATAGGTATGGCCATAGACTGATTCGGACAAGCGTATTTTTATAATGATCTGTCGGGCAGAAGAGTGTGAGAGAAACAAGAGAACCGGTAATTTTTCAATGATCTTTCTGAAATATATCCGCCGAATAATTGGTGCATAAATGTATCAATAAATTACTGCGGCTACAAGACCCGGATGACCGAATTTTACAAATAATATGCTCAAAACAGGCTTCAATAGGGTTTTTTAGCTTAAATTTAGCCTCTTTACCAACACACCTGAATGAAGAAAACCGTTATTGCTCTTTTTATTATCCTGGTATTAGCTGCCATTTGTTTTATACCCGTTACCCGGAAAAAAACCTCCGTGATCAAAGCACCTTTTTTTAATGTTTACGAGCAATTATCAAAAGCCGCAAACTGGGAAAGATGGAGAACTGATTTGAGAGGGAAAATGGCTGCCGACTCAGCAAGGGTCTTAGCTAAATCAGAAAATAATGGATTCACGATGAAATTTGACAGCCTGCAATTACGGATGAAGATACTTGACGGTTATTCTTTTAATATAAACGAATTAAAGAACGGCAACCAAATCGAATATAATTATGTAGTAACGCCCGACGGCCTGGAAAACCAAACCACAATTACTGTATCCGAAAGAAACACTTTAATAAGTTATGTTATCGATCTTTTTTCAAATAGATCATGGTCAGAAACCAATATTGCCGATCTCAAAAACTTTATGGAAACACCCGACCTGTATTACGGTTACCGGATATACAAAATACACGTGACCGATACCAGCATAGTAGTTCTCCGGAAAAAAGTGCGCTCTGCCGACAAATTTACCGATGCGGCAAAAATGTTAAATGAACTGAAACAATACATCCGCGAAAAAGGGCTATCAGAGACCCAACCCCTCATGGCTCAGTTTTTCGACCGGAGTAATGATTCAACCCAGGTAAATATTGGCATTCCGGTCAATAAAAAGGCTTCCCCAAAAGGTCAGATCGTTTATATGACCATGCCTTCAACGGGTTATTTTTATGCAGCGAATTTCAAAGGCACCTTTGACATGAAGCAAAAAGCCTATCGGCAAGTTTACCAGTATTTCAATGACCGGCACATGCAGATACCTATTTTACCTTTCGATACTTACTTGGATAATAAACTCCCGGTAAGCGACACCAGTATGATCGATATCCGGATCAATTTTCCTACTTTTTAATCTCTTCAAATGCCTGTATCGCAGCATTGTTCCGGGCAACAATAATGATCTTTCCCGTTTTGGTATCAATTTCTTTGCTGTCCCTTACCTCGCCACGCACAAATAATCCGCTTTGTTCCGGAGTGATATAATTAAAGCCGCGTTTGCCGTTGTTTAACAGGGTAACGCCATAGCTGGCATCAAATCGACCTACCTCGGGCTTAACTCCGTAAAAATTGCCGCCCAGGAACAGATCTTTCCGGCCATCACCGTTTATGTCTGTTACCAGCGCCGTAAATACCGGCGATATCTGAGCTCGGAAGGGCAAAGGCGTCATAGTAAAATTACCATTGCCCTTATTATAAAAAACACAGGTTTGCGTTTGATTCACCTGTAAAACATTTGCGTTGTGTAGTTCTTCACTGGTAAATACTTCATCTATCGACTTACCGGCATAGTCGCTATATTTCGGGAACCTGGTTTTAAGCGCAGGAAATTCTTTAACCATGTCATCATACAGGTTAAAAGGATATGCCTTACCGTCACTCTTGTAGTAAACCGGTACACATTCAGATTGCCCGTTGTTATTAAAATCACCGACATAAAGTTTAGCAGGATGATCCTTATCCGCCCTGATCTTTGAATTAAGTCCAAAATTTCCTGCGATCAAATCGGGCTTACCGTCCCCGTCCACATCGGCAACCGTCAGGCAATTCCACCATCCTGATGAGTTGGGTATATCAAATGACTTTTCGAGCCTGCTGCCATTGTATTTGAACACAGTCACGGGCATCCAGTCACCTACCACGATCAGCTCATTATGACCGTCGCCGTCAATATCGGCCCAACGTGCATCGGTCACCATACCCAGCTTCAATAGTTCGGGCGCCACCTGTGTCGTCACATCCGAATAATTGCCATGCCCGTCATCCCGCAAAAGATGGCTCGCCGGGGCAAGGCCGTAAGCTCCCGGCACATTGCGCGCTCCCAAAAATATGTCCCCGTTCTGGTGGTTTACCCTGACACATGATGAATTCACCGATACCTGCGGCCAGTTAGTAAATCTTCGCGTAAAATTCCCTTTGCCGTCATTGATGTACAGGCGGGGCAGCAAATTAATCGAACCCTCCTTATCCTGGTTGCCGCCCGAAGCGACGATCAGGTCAAGGTCTCCATCGTGGTCAACATCATAAAACTCCGCGCCTATTCCTTCCAGGTCCTTATCACGTACAAATGCAAATTGCCGGCTTTGTACAAACTTTCCGGAAGGTTGCTGTAAAAACAGCTTGGCCGTGTCGCCGCTGGCACTGCTCATAAAAAAGTCCTGCAGACCATCGCCATTTACATCGCCCACAGCCAGCTTTGGCCCTTCGGTCGAAAGCATCTTAGGGAGCAGCCGCTGCATATCAAAATCTTTGAAATCATTCTCCCTATGAATAAGATGCCCGGATAACATTTGACCAGTAACGTTCTGATAGTAAGGCTTAGCATCTGACCTTTCAGGCCTAAAAACTTTATCTGCATTCTTTTGATAAAGCGTTATGGTTGTATTCGTGCCGATATTCTTCAGTACCTGCATTTTCATATCCGGCCATATTACACGCAGGCTATCTACTCTAGCATATTTACCTGTTCCAAAATTGAGAACCGGTTCCATCGAACTTTCAAAACCACGAACAGGCATCTGTTCCAATAACTGCTGCATGCCGTGGGTATATATCGTCACCTTCGCCCCTATACCAAAGGTGTTCATACCGGCCCCCTTCAGGTTCACTTTAAGATAATGTGCGTGTGTCCGCTCTGAAGTCATATTGCGGTATATAAAAGCTTCGCCATTCTCATTATTCACAACCAGGTCAAGATCCCCATCCCCGTCCAGATCGCCGTATGCAGCTCCGTTACTGAATGAGGGCGTAGCCAGGCCCAGTTGCACAGTCTCGTCCTTAAATTTCAGGTCTTTCTGATTGATAAACCCATAATTAGATATGGGTGTCTTCATCATTTTGTTCAGGAATTCTTTCGGCACAAAACCTTTGGTCTTCACCTCATTCATTACTTCAGGGCTGCTGAAATAGGCCAGGAAATCCTGGTCGGTCAAATCGCGGGTTATGCCATTGGTAACGAAAAGGTCTTTCCAGCCATCATTGTTAAAATCAAAACAAAGTGCACCCCAACTCCAGTCGGTGGCATCTACCCCGGCATACTGACCGATCTCGCTGAATGTGCCGTCGCCGTTATTCAACTGCAAGCAATTGGCCGTGAACTGATGATGAAATGTATTCTTCAGCCTTGCATTGTACATATCGTACTCGTCAAACTTGGTCGTAGTTTTGAGCCGGTAATCACTTTCGGGCAACATATCTGTAGTAAAGATGTCCAGCCGCCCGTCATTATTAATGTCAGCCATATCCGACCCCATGGATGACAGGCTGGTATGCCCGATCGCATCATCGCTGATCTCTTTAAATTTTCCGTTATGCTGATTCTGGTATAGGTAATCGCGTTCAAAAAAATCATTAGATACATACATATCATCCCAACCGCTATTGAACAGGTCGCCGGCTTCGATGCCCAGGCCAAAACCAATCTCGCTGCCATAGATATTTGCCTGAGCACTCACATCAACAAATTTCCCGTTGTCATTCCTGTACAGCCTGTCGCCATTTTGCGGGTCTCGGACATTCCTGATGTCGCGGTTGTAGCCGAAACTTAATATGGCCCGGTAACTGTTGTTCAGTACAAAACAATCCAGGTCGCCGTCGTGGTCATAGTCAAAAAATATCGCTTGAGTCGAAAGGCCCTTGTCAGCCAGCCCGTATTGAGCAGCTTCTTCTTTAAAGGTGCCATCCTTCTGATTGATGTACAATTCGTTCGATCTGTCGGCATCACCCAGTCCCCCGCTGTTGCATACGTAAATATCCAGCCAGCC
The DNA here is from genome assembly GCA_035546675.1 of Mucilaginibacter sp. Classification (GTDB taxonomy): domain Bacteria; phylum Bacteroidota; class Bacteroidia; order Sphingobacteriales; family Sphingobacteriaceae; genus Mucilaginibacter. The sequence goes on from DASZWG010000258.1 coordinate 5,660, forward strand.
GTCGCCGTTAATATCCACCATTGTTACGCCGGTATGCCATCTTTTATATCCTTCTACTCCGGCTTTTTTGGTTACATCTTCAAACTTCCAGTTGCCTTTGTTGATGTATAGTTTGTTACCACCCTGGTTGGAAGTAAAGAAAATATCGGGTTTACCATCGTTGTTCACATCGCCGATAGCAACGCCCCCACCGTTGTAAAAGTTACGGAAATTAAAAACGTTGAAGTCGCCGTCTTCTTTAACCTTATTACTAAATGTGATACCGGTTGACGAAGAAGGCTGCAACTGGAATAGTGCATCTTTGCTATTAAAGTCATCTTTGGAATGGTGACATGAAAAGAAAGAAAGAAAGACAAAACAAACGACCGACCGTACTAAAATACGCATATAACGAAGTATAAAGATATAAAAAAACAGAGCAGCAATTGCCGCTCTGTTTTTTTATGAAGTAATTGTTTTTATTAATAACCCGGGTTCTGCTTCAAATTCGGGTTCGATATCAATTCAGGAGCCGGTATCGGGAACAGGAATGTATGCTGGTCGCCATCATCGGTTTTAGCGGGGGTACGCGCCCCGGTAAAATAGTGAGTGCCTGTAGCGACTTCGAAACGGATCAGGTCATTCCTTCTCCAGCCTTCCCACATCAACTCCCTGGCGCGTTCATCCAGCAGGTTGCCATAGGTTAAGTCCGACATGGTCCAGTCGGCTACTCCAGCGCGTTCGCGCACCTTGTTTACCATTTCTAATGCAGTGGCATTATCGCCGGTGTGCATCGATGCTTCAGCCAGCATCAGGTAAGCATCAGCCAGGCGGAATATCACCATATCGTTACTCTGGCCGCCGGCTGTACCAGCT
>DASZWG010000259.1:0-2986 GCA_035546675.1 Mucilaginibacter sp.
TAAGCCGCCTTGTACATCACGGCATCACTGATCACAATGGTGCGGATATTCAAACCATATTTGCTTTGCAGGCCCAGATTACCATCCTGCCGACCCATAAATTCGGGGGTAAAGCCGGCGGTTAGCTTGCTGCCGTAAGCCGAAGGGATGAAGTAAAAACAAGCCAGCAGCACGATCAGCACGGGCGCCGCTGCTGTGGCGGTTTTGAGTTTCCTGAGATCCAGTTTTTGCAGCCTCGATAGCAGGAAATCGAAAATAATGGCAAGCATGGCTGCCGGTATGGCCCCGGCCAGTATCATGTTAGTGTTGTTGAGCGATATGCCTCCGAAAATAAATTCGCCCAGGCCGCCCGCCGCAATATATGACGCCAGCGTCGCCACTCCTACATTGATCACCGTCGCTGTTCGGATTCCCGCGAGTATGACCGGCATAGCCAGCGGCAGCTCGACCTTGGCTAATATTTGTCCGCGGCTCATCCCCATAGCCAGTGCAGCTTCTTTTACTGCCGGATCGACGCCCGTTATGCCAGTAAAAGTATTGCGTATGATGGGCAGCAATGCGTATAAAAACAATGCGGTGATAGCGGGCAGAACGCCGATGCCCAGCAGCGGGATCATGAACCCCAGCAGAGCGATGCTTGGAATGGTTTGTAATACACCTGCAATCCCCAGCACGAGGCCCGAGAATTGTTTTCGGCGGCTTATCCAGATGCCCAGTGGCAAACCGATGGCTACAGCTATGAAGAGTGATATGAAGGTGAGCCCGATATGCTGTAGCGTTTGGGTGAACAGCTTATCGCTTTGCTGACTCATAAATTCCCACAAACTTTGGTGCTGCTCATTCATGGGCGCGACTGTTTTGATATTGATAATAAGCCGACATCAGCGCATCAATTTTTACCGACCTGGTTTCCTGCCCTTTTAGTGACTGTAAGTGAGCGCTATGCTGTGTGCTGAAATGTTCCAGCACCGTCCATACATCCGTTGCGGCAGGCAAAGGGTCGCTGGTGCTATTTGTATCTATCGGCAGCCATTCCCACAGATCCTCTATTTTGATCGCTTTCAGCTCAAGGCGTAATCGCTGCTCTTTCAAAAATTCTTTCACAAAATCATTGACCGGCCTGAACAGTAATTCGGCCGGTGTACCTATCTGCACGATCTTTCCCTTATCCATCAGGCATATCCGGTCGCCCAGCTCAAAAGCCTCCTGCACATCATGGGTCACCATGATGATCGTTTTTCTTTTCAGCTCGTCCAGGGCTTTGAACTCGGCATGAATCTTCGAGCGGGTAATGTTATCCAGCGCGCCAAAGGGTTCGTCCATCAGCAATACCGGGGGATCGGCAACCAGTGCCCTTGCCAGGCCCACGCGCTGCTGCTGCCCTCCGCTCAGTTCATGCGGATAGGCTGTTAGCTGGCCGTGCGAGAGGTGCAGCTTTTCGATCAGCTCGCTTATCCTGTTTTCAATTCTTTTGCCGTCCCATTTCAGCAGTTGCGGCACAATGGCGATATTTTCGGCCACAGTATAATGCGGGAAAAGCCCGTTGTTCTGCAATACGTAGCCGATGCTTCTTCTGAGCAGCTCCAGTTGCTCATTGGCTATATCCTTTCCGTTAAGCAATATCCGTCCTGATGTAGGTTCGATCAGCCGGTTGATCATCTTCAGGGTAGTGGTCTTGCCGCATCCGCTGGTGCCTAAAAGGATCAGCGCTTCGTGCTCACCTACCCCGAACGAGATACCGTCAACGGCTTTGATGGTTCCAAAATGTTTGCTCAGGTTGTCGGCTTTGATCATAGGCATTAATTTTCCAGCGTCATGAAAAGATTATTCAGCGATTCGGCATACAGCGGGTGCGCAAATACACAATAGCGAATACGGTCGTACGTGATACCGCCTTCCATGGCCATTTGCAATATGGTCATGATTTCGCCTCCCTCCGGTCCCAGCACCGTGGCTCCCAGTATTTTTTTGGTACCGGCATCAACTATAGCTTTCATAAACCCGCGCGTATCGCCGGTTTCGATGGCACGCGCCACATGCTCCATCGGCAGTTTGGCCACTTTAATATTCAGGTCTTTCTTCTTCGCATCCGTCTCGCTCAGCCCGACATGACCCAGTTGCGGATCGGTGAACATGCAATAAGGCACGGGTCTGTCGTTGATATTGTAATCGGTTCCTTCGACCAAATTGCGGTACACGATGGTATAATCGTTATAGGAAATGTGCGTAAAAGCTGGTCCGCCCTTTACATCGCCCAGGGCATAAATGCCTTTTACATTGGTTTCGAGGTGATCGTTCACTTTGATAAACCCGCGTTCGTCGGTTATAACTCCGGTCTTTTCTAGCGCCAGCGCTTTGGTTTGAGGCGCCCGTCCTACGGCGATCAGCACGTTCGTGCATTTGATCTTTTCTTCCCTTCCGGCAACCGATACCGTTGCCGCGATATTGCCCTTTCCTGTTTTTTTAAACCTGAGCGTTTGCGCACCGGTCAGTATTTTGATCTTTTCTGCTTCGAGAATTTTGGTTAGTTCTTCAGAAACATCTTCGTCTTCGCGGGAAATGATACGGGCGCTTTTTTCGACGATGGTCACCTTACTGCCAAAGCGCCTGAACATCTGCCCGAATTCGAGGCCGATATAATTGCCGCCGATTACCAGCAAATGCTCCGGTACGCGGTCCAGTTCGAGGATGCTGGTCGAATCTAAATAGTCTGTTTCACCGATGCCTTCTATCTCGGGGATGATGGGCTTGCAGCCCGTGTTCAGGAAGATCAGATCGGCCTTCATCTGTATTTCCCTGCCGCTGTTGAGTTTGACGGTGATCGTTTTCTCTTCCGTAAATACCGCTTCGCCGAATACCAGGTCGAGCCCGCGCGTCTTTTCAAGCCCCGACTGGCCGCCGTTCCTGAAAAGCGATACCACATCGTCCTTGCGCTTTTTGATGCGCTTCATATCTACCGAATAGCTTTTAATACTGACTCCCAAGT
>DASZWG010000260.1:0-3463 GCA_035546675.1 Mucilaginibacter sp.
TGATCACCACGCATCACAAACCGGATGGTGATGCCATGGGTTCGTCACTCGGCCTCTACAACTACCTGATACAACAGGGTCACCATGCAAAGGTGATCACTCCTACCGATTATCCCGATTACCTGGCATGGATGACGGGCAATGCTGAGGTGATCGTCTACACAGATCATGTTGAAGAATCTAATCAGCTTATTGCAGATGCCGAGATCATTTTCTGCCTCGACTTCAACGCGCTGAGCCGTATAAACGATATGAGCGAACCCGTAAGGGCAAGCAGTTCGGTTAAAGTGATGATCGACCATCATCTCGAACCAGAAGATTTTGACGATTACCGGCATTGGAACATCAATGCCTGCGCCACCGCACAATTAGTTTACGATTTTATCGTCAATAAAATGGATGGCGGCGAATGGATCAACGCAGATGTGGCCACCTGCCTGTATACGGGCATCATGACCGATTCGGCTTCGTTCAAGCTGCCCAACACGACTGCCGATGTGCATCGTGTAGCTGCTGACCTGATCGATCTTGGCGCTGTAAACTGGCATATACACGAGCTGGTTTACAATAATCAGCCCGAAAGCCGCATCCGTTTCCTGGGTCACTGCCTCAAAAACAAGCTGGAAGTGCTATACGAGTTCAACACAGCTATTATCGCCGCAAGCGCTGCGGAACTGGAAGAATATGATATTGCAACCGGCGAAACGGAAGGCATTGTTAACTACGGGCTTTCGATCGAAGGCATTAAACTGGCAGCTTTTATTGTGGAACGTACGGATAAGATAAAACTTTCGTTAAGGTCAAAAGGCGAATTTCCGGCCAATGAGATATGCAAGAAATATTTCAGCGGAGGCGGTCACCGCAATGCGGCCGGCGGCACATCAACCGATAGCCTGGAACAGGTGGTCGAGCAACTCAAATCAATTTTACCAGAATATAAAAAACTATTAATACAATAAATAAATGAAGAAAAGATTCATATTTTTAGCTGTTGCCGCGATCGGATTAGCGAGCTGTAACAGCGGGTTCAAGGAAGCGCCGGGAGGGATGTTATATGATATACACGTCGATAAAGGCGGCCCGAAGATACAGCAGGGCGATTTTATAAGTGTCGACCTGGTGGTAAAGACTGACGGCGATTCCCTATTGTTCAGCACCTATCAGCAAGGTCATCCGCAACTGGCTGTTTTACCGAAACTACAGACCCATGGCGATATCATGAGCGCGTTTGAGTACCTGGCCGAGGGCGACAGTGCTACCATAAAAACCAATATCGACTCGGTTTATAAAAAACGCAAGCCGCCTATTAAAGGTAAATATGTGATTTACGAGGTAAAAGTGGAAAAGGTAATATCAAAGGGTAAACTATCCGACTCAGCGTTCAACAACCGCGTTCAGGATTACCTTAAGGTCCAGGCTGTAGCCATGAGTAAGCAGGAACCGAAAAAGATACAGAAATATATTGCTGATCATAAGCTCAAGATGAGTCAAACCCCATCCGGCTTATATTATGTGATCACCGATCAGGGCAAGGGCGAAAAACCGGCCGAAGGCGATACAGCAATGATGAACTATACGGTTAGATTCACCGACAATAAGCTGCTCGAAACAAACGTAAAGGATGTAGCTGTAAAGGAAAATAAAGTGATACCGATGGCGCATTACAAACCTTTACCTATTGTAATAGACTCAAAAGGCGCTATACAGGGCGTAGTGGAAGGGCTGGAATTGCTGAACAAAGGAGGCAAGGCGACCCTGGTGGTTCCGTCAAAACTGGCTTATGGCGAGCAGGGAATGGGCAATATAGGCCCTTATACCCCGTTGGTATTCGAAATCGAGCTGGTAAACATCATCCATCCCAATCCTAATGCACCGAAGCCTGCTGCGCTGACACCAGTACAGGCACAGGTGAAAAAACCAGGATCCAAATAATGAAAAAACTGGCTTTGATCATTTTGCCCTTAGCGGCAGCGGCCCTCCAGGCAAAGGCCCAGGATGGATTTGTGAGGACGCCTAAAGGTGCATTGGTCAAAAATATCACCAACAACACCGGCGATAAGATAAAGATAAACGATGTGGTAACCTTCGAGGTGCTGCAGAAAACCGAGAAGGATTCGGTACTTTTCAGCACCTATGCCATGAAGCAGCCGGTGAAAATACAGGTACAGCCGTCGCAAAATGTGGGCGACCTCATGGACGTATTGCCGCTGCTGGCTGCTAAAGACAGCGCGTATGTTAAAGTACCGACCGATTCGATCTTTAAAGGTCACGAAAGCGACCGGCCGGCGTTTCTTCCACAGGGCAGCAACGTGATCTGTACGGTAAAGATAGACAGGGTTCAGTCGTTGCAGGATGCGATGGCCGAACGGCAGAAAGCCATAGATAGTCTGAACAACGATGAATCGGATACGCTGAATAAATACATCGCCGATCACAAACTGATCGTAAAAACTACGGCTTCGGGCCTGAGATACCGCATCACCCAGCCTTCGGTTAAACACAAACCGCTGGAAGGCGATACCGTGTATGTGAATTATACAGGCAGGCTGCTTAACGGAAAGGTCTTCGATTCGAGCATACAGTCTGTTGCCGCAGCAGCAGGTTTGAACCAGCCCGGCCGCACTTATGAGCCGCTTACCATGGAATTGGGAGTGACTCCGGTTATACCGGGATGGACAGAGGCTTTGAAGCTGATGAATGAGGGATCGAAAGCGCAATTTTTTATTCCGTCAAAGCTGGCCTACGGCGAGCAGGGCGGGGGTGACGAAATACCACCATTCAGTCCGCTGATCTTCGATATCGAGCTGGTGAAAGTGAAGCCGATAAAACACGTGGCTCCGCCAAAGCCCGCTGCAAAGCCACCGGTGACCAAACACCCCATAACCAAAAAGAAAAGCTGATACAAAGCCCTCTGATTGATCGGAGGGCTTTGTATTTTTGCAGCATGGTGCTGACCGATACACATACTCATCAATATTATGAGGCCGACCCGGTAAAACGCCGGGAACTGATGCAGCGGTGTCTGGACAACGGCATAAGCCGCCTGTTCCTGCCCAATGTTGATTCCGCATCGATTGAGCTTGTATTCAGCCAGGTTGAGGCATTCCCTCAATATTGCTTCCCGATGCTGGGGCTGCACCCCTGCGATGTAAAAGCGAACTGGAAGGATGAGTTAAATACAATTGAGGATGCCATCGCCAAAGATAAAATATATGCCATAGGCGAGATCGGGATCGATCTGTACTGGGACAAAACCACGCTGCCCGAACAGATAGAAGCATTTAAAATACAGATCGGCTGGGCTAAGAAGCTGAAATTGCCTATCGTGATCCATTGCCGCAATTCGTTCGATGAGATATTCGATGTGCTGCGGTCGGAATATGATGAAAACTTGCGTGGCATACTGCATTGTTTTACCGGCACGCTGGAGCAAGCGCATCAATTGACCGATATGGGTTTTTAC
>DASZWG010000261.1:0-2675 GCA_035546675.1 Mucilaginibacter sp.
TCCTGCCAGGTAAAGGCAAAGGTATCGTCATAGTTCATCGGCAGATCAAAATGACTCAGCACCGTGTCGATATGGTCGTCCTTCTTCGCCAGCAGGTTCTGACTGATGATGGGCTTATAATAACCTATTTTCTGCGCTTTGCCCAGCAGCATATTGACAAGGCCGATGGATATAATGGATTTGCCGCTGTGGGGCTCGGTGCTGGCAATAAAAACTGTTTTGATCATAGGGTATTCCGCAAAAAATAAGCTGCTGTAAAAATACAGAAGATGGGTCGGTTTTGACGACCCGACTTTAAAAAACCTTTGAATACCCGATAAAAGCAGGTGCTCTTTCAGTAAAGAAGGTTCACTTGAATTCACGTAGTTTTACGCACAAAAAAAGGTGTTTTAACGGATTGATGTTTAATCACTTAATGTTAACTTTCTTTGAAAAATCATTTACTTATCATGGTTATGCAACGAAGATTATTAAGCGAGAGTGACAACAAAGTTTCGTACCTGCAGATCATTGGCTTTGCGGTCATTCTTTTCGGATTGGTTTACCTGTTCATTGAGCAAATCGCCGGCAAACTGAATGGCGATGTGGTGTCGATCACTTTCTTTACCATTATGCTGGGAATTGCACTGGCTTTCCCCGACCTGTTAAAAGACCCGAGCAACAACCTGAGCACCATGCGGATTGGAGTGTTCATGATGATCAATGTTGTCTCCCTTTTGCTTTTGAAGATCGGCTGGGAGCAAACCAGTTTAAAAAATATCGGGTTCGACCAGTACTGGATGGGTATTATCGCGTTCATTTTCGGTGCTAAGGCAACACAGTCCTATTTCGAGAGCAAAATCTCCGCATTGGCTAACGCACAGGCAACCGCATCCGCTAACCCGCAAAATGCAACAGGAACCAATGCTATAAATCCTGTTCAGCAGGCAACAGGCACAACTTCAACCGCAACAAACGAAGAAGACCTGGATGGCTGCGGCATAACACCCACACAACTAACAACAGACGCCGGTCTACCGGCTTCGAAAGGAGGTATGGCATAAAATGGCTTATTCACTGACATGGCTGCCGGACGTGCTGCAAGCCGCCGGCCTGAAAGTAGCAGAATGTGCAGGGTGGCAAGACCGCGGACACGGCGATATGGGGCCGGTACTCGGCGTGCTTTGCCATCATACTGCTACGCCGGGAAAGAACGGCAATATGCCCACACTCAATACCCTGATTCAGGGAAGGCCCGATCTTTCTGGGCCGCTGGCACAACTCGGTCTTGGCCGGGATGGCACGTATTACATTGTTGCGGCAGGCAGGTGCAACCATGCCGGGGCGGGGTCGTGGCAGGGCATCACGACCGGGAACACCAATTTTATCGGTATCGAAGCGGAAAATACCGGCGGGCATGATGATTTCCCATGGCCGGCCGTACAATTAGATGCCTATTACCGGGGCGTGGCTGCCATATTGAAACACATCGGCAAAGGAGTTGAGTTTTGCGCCGGGCACAAAGAGTATGCTCTGCCCCCGGGACGTAAATCCGATCCCGACTTTGATATGGATGGTTTCCGGCACGCAGTAAGCGGTATTTTGAACGGCTCGGCTCCGCCGCCGGTACTCATACCGGTATCCGAACCGGCAAATAACGGCAGGGCCACCCTGCGGCGCGGACTTGCCAATGATTCTGCGCTGGTTAAGACCGTACAGACTAAACTTAAACTGACTGCTGACGGCATCTTTGGCCCGGACACAGAGGCCGCGGTACGCGCTTTTCAAACAGCTCACGGAGCCGTGCCCGACGGTATTGTCGGACCAAAAACATGGGCGCTGCTCGACCAGGTAAATGCTTAAATAAGAATGGTATAAGCCGCATTTTTCAGGCCGTATTCAGCACCGATCCTCCCCCGTTTTGGCTAATACCTTTTTTGGCTGGGGTTTTTTCGCACGAATAACCGAACAGGCAGCGGTCTTTGATCATCGTCGCAACCTCGGCAGGTACATATTCTTCCCAGCCTTCAACGCCATCCTTGATCATATCCAGCACCTTATCGGTTTGCACATTCAGGTTATTCTCGTTGTAATGGTGGATATCCTCAATTTTATTATTGGTAATGAGATATCGGTACAAATCAATCAGGTGCGGCGGCGGCTGAAACCTGAGGCAGTTCATGATAATCCCGTCGCGCAGCGTAGGGTAAATGAACAGCTTTACCTTGCGGCTGAACAGCGTGGCAAATGACTCGAGAATGCCACCAGGAAGATCCTGGTAATGCACTTCGGAGAAGATATATTCTAAGTTGGGATAACCCAAAACCACGCCCATCTTCAGCTTCGTGATCTTTGAAAGGTAAGCAACCAGTTTATAGTATTCGTGGAAATTGGAAATCAGCACCGTTTGCCCAAGCGAACCGAGAATATCCACACGGTCGAGGAAGTCCTTTTCATCTATTTCGGCGCTTTCGTCGGCGTTTCGTTCTTTCAGTGCCTGCAATGTCAGCTCTGTAATAACGATCACATTATTTTTATCCACATCCGGCTCCTGTATAAACTGCTTGACGCCGGTATTGATCATATCAATATGCACATTGATCACCGGCCTAAAACGCCCGCGCACTACCACCGCATGCTTTTTGTACAATACTTCGGACGGCTGCTGGTTCTTCCCATCTGGGCCAAACAGCGCC
>DASZWG010000262.1:0-3905 GCA_035546675.1 Mucilaginibacter sp.
AGGAGATGAGCGATAAAAAAGCGAGCAGGATCACGATAGGCCGGGAAACGGATATGAATGCGTTTAACCGTGCCGCCGATGCGTTCAATCAGAAAGAGCCCTATGAGACGGAGCTTAAACTGTATCGTAAGGACGGTAAGGCAGTATGGCTGTGGATATCCAATAGCCCGCTTTTGGACGAGAACGGCAACTGCGAACACCAGGTAGGCATCCTGATCGACATCACCACAAGGAAAAAGGCGGAATCGGAACTGGTTATTGCCAGGGAAGAGGCCGTACAACTGAGCCGGGCCAAAGATATGTTTATCTCGGTGATGACCCATGAACTGCGTACGCCGCTAAATGCCGTTATCGGCATGTCGCACCTGCTGCTCGATCAGGATTCGGCAGAATTGCAGCGCGAGAACCTGGGCATATTAAAGTTCTCGGCCGAGAACCTGATGACGCTGATCAACAATGTGCTTGATTTTACAAAGATCGAAAGCGGCAACATCGAACTGGAACGTTCGGGGTTCGACCTGCACGAGTTGGTACAAAGCATAGCCAGTTCGATGCAGTTCAATGCAAATGAAAAGAAAATCTATGTGAATTATTCCGTTGATGAAGCTGCACCGCAGTTTATCATTGGCGATCGTACGCGCCTGTGCCAGGTGCTGCTTAACTTAGTCGGTAATGCTGTTAAGTTTACCGAAACCGGCGGCATTGATATCGCTCTGAAAGTGACTGCGCAAACTGATAAGGATGTAACCATACGTTTTTCAGTAACAGATACGGGCATCGGCATTGCAAATGACAAAATAAACACCATATTTGAATCGTTTAAGCAGGCCGAAACAGATACTTCGCGCAAATATGGCGGAACAGGTTTAGGACTGGCCATCACTAAAAAGCTGATCGAATTACATAATTCGAAAATTCAGGTGAAAAGTGAGCCTGGTAAAGGCTCGGTCTTCTCGTTCACCATCAAGTTTGACAAAGAATATATCCAAATCGATAATAATAAAAACAAAGTGGAAACAGGTTTACAATTGAATGTATTGGTTGTTGATGACAACCAGATCAACAGGTTACTGATCAACAAGGTGCTGAGCAAATGGGGCGCGAATATTGAATTTGCAGAAAACGGCCAGGAAGCCGTGGATAAGATCGAAGCCAATCGCAATCTTGATGTGGTGCTGATGGACATACACATGCCGGTTATGGGCGGCCTTGAGGCAACGCACATCATACGTTCAAAAGAGGAGCCTTTTTATCAGCAACTGCCCATCATCGCCCTGACGGCGTCGGTGCTGACCAGCGAAGTGAACGAGATACAGCGCGCAGGTATGAACGATTATATACTGAAACCCTTCGATCCGAAAGGGCTTTATGAAAAACTGAGCAAATATCAGAAAGTAAAAAACTGATCGCAGTCGATCTTACTGTGCATAGGCAATCGTAGCTATACTGAGTTTTAATCCTTCTATTTTCAATAACTCCGTACCGCAGGCTTCAAGCGTGGAGCCGGTAGTGATTACATCGTCCACCAGCAATACATGCTTTCCGGCCAGCAATTCGGGGGTTTTAACCGTGAAAACCTGCTGCATATTTTCGAACCTCGAAAAGCGTGACCGGTGTGTTTGCGTTTCGGTAGCTGTGGTGCGAACCAGGTTATCTTCCATCACTGCAGCCTTTAGTTTTTGCGCCAATCCTTCGGCAAAGCAGGCGCTTTGATTATACCCGCGTTTACGCAGCCTGCTTTTATGCAGCGGAACGGGTATGATGAAATCGGTACCGGCAAATACGGGATTTTTTGCCAACTGCTCAGCCGCAATATTCCCCAGAACATAACCGATCTGTTTGATGCCTTTATATTTAAAACGGTGCATCAGGTGCTGTATTTTACCCCCTTTGTTGAAGTAACAAAGCGCAAAGGCAGCTTCGACGGGCAGCTTGCCCCAGAATTGCTGCGCCACAATGTTATCGGCCTTCAGGTGAAAATCGGTGTAAGGCAGGTTATAGCGGCAATCGGTACAGATCAGGTTTTCGCCCGCAACTAAGCTCTGGTTACAGGCCTGGCAAAGCTCGGGGAATAATAAGGCTATGAAATCGGCCAGGTAGCCGGTTTGCGGTTTCATGCCCTGAATTTAGCGATTTTTTTAATTAACGGCTTTGGCTTCTTCCTTAATTGCCAGTTGTCCGCAGGCGGCATCGATATCTTTGCCTCGGCTGCGGCGAACATTGGTGACGATACCCTGGCTGCGCAGATAATTGGCGAAAGCTTCGATCTTGTCGATACCTGCATTCTGAAAACTGGCGAATGAAATTGGGTTATATTCGATAATATTCACTTTGCAGGGTACATGTTTGCAGAACCTCGCCAACTCCATAGCATCCTGTATCTCGTCGTTGAAATCGTTAAAAACGATATACTCGTAGGTCACCGGGTTTTTGGTTTTAGCGAAATAATACTTGAGCGCCTCGGCCAGCGAGCGGAGCGAATTCTGCTCGTTGATCGGCATGATCGTATTACGCTTTTCGTCGTTAGCTGCATGAAGGGAAAGCGCCAGGTTGAATTTTACCTGGTCGTCGCCAAGCTTTTTAATCATTTTGGCTATGCCTGCAGTCGAAACCGTGATCCGTTTGGCCGCCATATTAAGTCCATCTTCGGCAGTGATCCTTTCCACCGATTTGAGCACATTGTTGTAATTGAGCAACGGTTCGCCCATACCCATGTACACAATATTGGTTAGTGGCAGACCGTAATTTTCTTTCGCCTGCCGGTCGATCAGCACTACCTGGTCGTATATTTCGTCAGGGTTAAGGTTTCGTTTACGTTCCATATAACCCGTAGCGCAGAATTTACACGTGAGGCTGCAGCCTACCTGCGATGATACGCAAGCCGTCATACGCTCGGGCGAGGGTATGAGTACTCCTTCTATCAGGTGATTATCAAATAAAATAAAGGAATTTTTTATAGTTTTATCCGCGCTAAACTGGGAGTTACTGATCTTTACGTTTTTGATGATAAAGGTTTCGTCCAGTTTTTTGCGCAGTTCTTTTGAAATATTGCTCATTTCCTCAAAAGAAAAGCAGGATTTTTTCCAAAGCCACTCATAAACTTGCTTTGCTCTGTAACTTTTTTCGCCCAAATGGGTAAAATGGTCAGAAAGAGCATCCAGGCCAAGGCTGCGAATATCTATTTTATCTTTAGTAACAACGGTCACGATGCAAAGTTACTTAATTTAAAATCAATGCATTTCAGGCGAATGTCCTTTTGTGAATAGTATAAAAGAACAATAAACGCAGGTTGTTTGTATTTGTTTAGCAAGGGTGCAGGCGGGTGTGTTGGTTTTGAGTTGGATATACTAAGTGATATTTAATGAAAAGTTTTAGAGCCGATTACGTTTTTCCCGTTTGTGCCGATCCGATAAAAAATGGAATAGTCACGGTAGATGATGCCGGAAAGATTGTTTCAGTAAGTAACAGCGCGGCTGACAGTAAAAATATCCCCATTGAAGACCTGAAAGGCGTTATTTGCCCGGGTTTTGTCAATGCACACTGCCATATCGAATTATCTCACCTGAAGGATAAAATAAAGCCCGGCGGCGGGCTGATCAATTTTATAAGAGATATCCAATTACTGCGAGGCGGAAAAGATGACGAAATTGCGGCTGCTGCCGGCAAAGCAGACCGGGAAATGTACGATAACGGCATCGTAGCCGTGGGCGACATTTGCAACACCAATATTTCTATACCTGTCAAAACAGCCAGTAAGCTATATTATCACTCTTTTGTCGAGACATTCAGTTTTCAGCCCGACAAGGCTGAAGAGGCTTTCGAAAAGGCGATCGCTTTACTGAATGAGTTCAAGCCAAAGCCTTCTTCCGTTACTCCTCACGCGCCTTACTCGGTATCGAAGGAAC
>DASZWG010000263.1:0-4709 GCA_035546675.1 Mucilaginibacter sp.
GGTGCAGGTAATGGATTGGATCAATTCGGGTAAGATCGGTAAACTACAGGAAGTGCATAACTGGACCAACCGGCCCGTGTGGCCGCAGTTCCCAACCATGCCGACAGAATATGTTCCTATACCGGAAGGCCTGAACTGGCAGCTCTGGCTCGGTTCGGAAGCCGACCGTCCGTATTCGCCTGAATATACCAATATGTTTTTCAGGGGATGGTACGATTTCGGCGGGGGCTCTATGGCCGACATGGGCCATTACAGCCTTTGGACGGTATTCGATGCCCTGCAACTCACATCGCCCACGGTTATTGAGCCTAACCTGAGCCATTTTGTCGTTATGAACGGGGTTGTTCCACACCAGGTACACAATGACTTTTCATTCCCGATGGCAAGCTCAGTCAGGTATAAATATCCTGCGAATGGTAAAAGGCCCGAAATGGACCTGATCTGGTACGACGGGGGAATGAGGCCCGCCATACCCGAGGAACTGATCGCGATTAATGAAGAGCTTCCGGCCGAGGGTATGATGTTCGTAGGCGAGAAAGGGAAGATATTAGCTGGTTTCAATGTTCAGAACCCGAGGCTTTTCCATAAGGGAAAAGAGGAAAAGACAACTACGCCACCCGAAAATTCATACGCGCAGGAAAACATGGTAGCCTCTTTGACGCTGTTTGCCAATTCGTGCAAGAGCGGTACGCAGTACCCCGGCAGTTTCCGCGACGCCTGGCCGCTTACAGAAGCCATTAACCTGTATGCCGTTGCCCTGCGTTCGGGCCGCCTGCTGAAATATGACGGTTCAACGCAACAAATAACGAATGTAACTGACGCAAACAAATACCTGAAAAAGGATTATCGTACGGGCTGGGATCCGGCAAGTATCTAAACTTAACGCGATGAACAGAAGAAAATTTATCGGTCAAACGGCTGCCGGTGCAGCAGCCATTTTGTTGCTTCCGGATATGCTGAAGGCTGTTCCGGCTAAGAAATATAAGCATCCGGTTGGTTTCCAGACGTACCCCATCAGGGATATGGTATCTAAAGATTTTGCCGGGACCATGAAGTTGATGGCAGGCATGGGCTACCAATATACCGAAATGTGTTACCCCAAGGGTTACGCCGATTCCGGTTTCGGGCCGCTGGTCAGCGTGAAACCTGCCGATCTGAAAAAGATGATCGAGGATGCAGGCCTGCATTGCCCGAGCTGCCATATCGGGATGGGCGATCTGCAAAAAAACTTTGGCGAATGCATGGAGTTTGCGCATGGGCTGGGTTTGGCGCAGGTTGTTTCTCCCGGACTGGAAACACCCGGCAAGAGCATTCCCGATTACAAGCAGGCCGCCGGCGAGTTTGCCAAAATAGCTGAGCAACTTAAGAGCGAAGGACTGGCCACTGGTTTGCATAATCATGAAGGTGAATTTAAAATGCTTGACGGCGAGCTGATCTATGACGCCATTATGTCCGCGCTGACCGGCAGTTTAGTTAAAATGCAGTTTCAGACCGAGGTGATCAAAGAAGGGTACAAGGGTCCGACGTATTTCAAAAAGTATCCCGGCAGGTTCATATCGGCCCACTTATCCGACTGGACAGCCGACGGCAAACAGGTTCCCATCGGTAAGGGCGTGATCGACTGGAAGGAGTTTTTCGCCGCAGCTAAGACTGGTGGCATCAAAAACTTCTTTGTCGAGATGACCTTCGATACTTACAAGGATAGCGTGGAATACCTGCACGGGTTACTGGGTTAAAAACTTATCCCCAGTCTTAGCCCGTTATGAATATTAGTGCCGCTGTTGAACGATTCGCCATACATCAGTCGGATATTGAGGTATTGCAGACCGAGGCCAAGCTCGTAATAATTCTTCAGGGCAGGCGTGGATAAATAATTCAGATCGACGATCTCCTGCAGCTTCAGTTTGCGGATCAGCGGTATTTTGTTGGTAATAAATCCCGAAAAATTATGCTCCAGGTGGCCTTCTATGTATTCGTCAGGTGTGCTGAAACGATAGTAATCGAGCAGTAAAAAACTGTTAGGGCTGTTTTTGTAAAAGAATACCTCGTTGCCGCTGAACTGCTTATAGTCGGGGAAATAGATGTTTTTGGCGTCAAGGAATTTACCTGCTCCCAAAAAGAAGGATGTTTTGCCGTACATACCCAGGCTGATGTCCTGTTTGCTGATATCGGCGCTTAACAGGTCGTAATCCACATCGGAACCAAAAATGTTTTTGATACCTTTTACAAATGTGACGCCTATGGTCGGATATTTCGACGGCAGGTAACGCCGGCCGAAAGGATAGGTCTCATACTTATCGCTGAAATCGTAAGTGGTTCTCAATGCGATCTTAAACGACTGATTTTCCGGGAACAACGGGATATCCTGACTTGGTATGAGGGGATTGTTCGACGTAAACTGGTGGTTGCCGGGATGAAAAAAGCTGTAATCAGTTGTATTGGGCAACCATCTGCGGTTGGCCCATTCAATTGATGCGCTGGCCTGCCAGCCGCCGCTTATCCTGCCCGAAAGCGAAGCTGACCCGAACTTTTTCTGGTATAGCTTTTCATAATTCTCCCGTTTAAAAAGTGTGTAGAAGGAATTGATGAATGATGAGATCGGGTTATGTGCGTTCAGATCGGTAACGTCCGATCCGCCCGCCAGGTTAAGGTAAAAATCGCCAACCGGGATCACCGCGTTCGCATTGGCATCGAAAATATGATCCGAAAAACCGTAGCGTACCTTAGCGCCAAAACCAATGATCTTGTGGGTATCGGTATCGGCTTCTTTGCGGAAAGTAAAACCATAATTCAGCGCAGGGCCCTCAACAGTATTGTACAGGACTGAGGTTACTAAGGGATCGAGGTGGTAAAATGCCCGTTTATACCGGTCGATGACGTTCACACCGGTCAGTAAAAGACTAACGGGTTTAACTTTATTGGTTACCTTGTCGAGCGAGTCCAGGTATGCTTTTGATTCGAGTTTGGCGGCCAGTTTTTCCTTCTTTTTGTAATCCGTTCGCTCTTCCTCGGTGAGCGGTATTGGCCGCTCCTGATTCCAGTAGGCAGTATCATTTTTGGCGACTTTAGGCGGAATGTTCAGCACTTCGTTGAATTCGCCTTTTTTGAAGATCGGATTCAGGTCATAATCTTTATAAACCGACACGAAATAGCCCTTCAACCTGAAGCCCAGCAACCCGCCGGTAAACTCGAACTTGTTCGATGCCTGCATCCACCTGTCGCGATCAACCGGCATAAATTGCTGGTTGATCCTGAGTGTATCTACAAAATTGATATTGGCTTTGCTGGTCACATACAGGTCGAGCGCATAAATGCGCCAGCTACCATCGATGATATAAATATATCCCGTAAAGCAGGGATCGTGGTCGCGCCTCGGCATTACGCGTATCTTGTTGATCAGCACGCCGTTTTCAGTCGATGTGCCCATCAGTTTGTAGCGGTAATAGAAAAGGGCATTATCCGATATGGGCGAAACTAATGGCCGGTTGCTCAGGCCGCCCCAGTCCTGGAAATTCTCATAAAAATTTACCCTGGCGTCGCTGGCCCGGTTAAAGCTGAACATGCGGTTATTACCCGCAAACTTGGACGAGATCATCTGCTCGTGCAGTTGTCCCGGATATTTATAGCTCAATTTCGATTCAGATTCAGACAGGTAAATGATCCCCCTGCGGTTTGAGTCGAGGCCTATCTCGCGCCCGATCTGGTTGATATCCGCACCCATAAATTTTTTTGGAGCGGCAAGCAGCTTCTGCATGCCCTTAATGTACACCTCACAGGTATAAGCCTTTACTTCACTCAGGTGCGCTTTTCGTTTTCGTATGGCTTTGCGTATGATAGCATAAGCTGGGTCTTCACCGTTGGAGTTGATAACCACGCCTTTCAACTCATAGGTTTCGGTTTGCAGCATAACGTTCAGTGTAGTTGTGCTCTTCAGGTCCACGCTTCTGCTTTCTTGTTTATAGCCCACGGCGCGATACAGTATCTCATATTGCCCCGGCTGTAACAGCAGCGCATAGTCGCCCTCGCTGTTAGCCGATGCTCCTTTAGTAGTATTTCTGATGTAAACACTTGCGAAAGGTACGGGCTGCCCTTGCTGGTCGGTTACTTTTCCTTTGAGGGTAACCTGTTGTGCAAGGGTACTTAAACTGCAAAACAAAGCGGCGACAAGTATAAAGGCAAAACGCATAGGCTAGCTTGTTTAAGCTAAGATGGGCTTTATGAACCAAAGTTACAGGAACAACTTTGTTAATTATTGTTAAAGCTGGGTCTGTAGAAACAAAAAAGGGGCCTTTCGAGCCCCTTTTCAATATGAATTTTTGATTTAACCATTTTTGTCGGTTTTGATCGAATGCGTGATCATCGACTGGGTATGAATTTCTTTCTGGATACGCGGTGTTTGCTTCAACTCCTTGTGCAGGTGAGGGGCAATAACTAGTGACACGATCGACATCAGCTTGATGAGGATGTTCATCGACGGGCCCGAAGTATCCTTGAAAGGATCGCCCACCGTATCGCCGGTTACCGATGCTTTATGCGGATCAGATTTTTTATAGTGCATTTCGCCGTTGATCTCAACCCCTTTTTCGAATGATTTCTTGGCATTATCCCATGCTCCGCCCGCATTGCTCTGGAAGATACCCATCAGCACGCCCGATACGGTAACGCCCGCGAGCAGACCGCCCAAAACTTCGGGGCCGAATATGAAACCC
>DASZWG010000264.1:0-5561 GCA_035546675.1 Mucilaginibacter sp.
CGGAACTACTAAAGCATACCATCGAAACTTTTGAAGCCGCCTATTTTCAGCAATGGGAAAACCTGCCCGAAGAGTACCGGTCGAGGATGATGAACGGCATTGTAGCCTTTGAAATTGAAGTGACAGACCTGCAGGCCAAAAAGAAATTAAGCCAGAACCGGACGGACAATGAAATTGATAACATCATTCATTCGCTTGAAAAAAGCGATGATACAAACACCCGTGAAATAGCGGAGTACATGAAGCAAATTAAGCGCTGACCCATCATTCGGACTAACGCGGACTTTCGGACTTACCGACTCAAAAATTACCTCGTTTCCGGGTCGGCTTTACGCGTTTGGGTATCGAAAAAACGCACGATCAGGCGGTCGTCTGTATTACGTGTAAGATATTTCAGCATCCAGTTAGCCAAAACGCTCAGTTTGTTCGTAAATCCGACCAAAGACATCAGGTGAACGAACATCCATAAAAGCCATGCCACAAAGCCATGAAAATGCAGCTTGCCGATATCTGCCACCGCTTTGTTTTGACCGATGGTAGCCAGCGAGCCTTTGTCAAAATATTTGAATGGCTCCGTCGGCTCATTGTTGACTAAGTGCATAATGTTTTTGGCCAGGTGCTGCCCGGTTTGTATCGCAGGCTGAGCCATGCCGGGAAGGCCGTTGGGATATTTATCGGTTATCATAGCCGACACGTCGCCTATAGCGAATATATTTTTGAACCCAACAACCCTGCTGATCTCATCGGTTTTGATCCTGTTGCCCCGAACTATAATGTCAGCAGGTAAACCATCGGGAAACAAACCCGTTACCCCGGCCGCCCAAAATACATTGCGCGTTTTGATAACTTTTCCGTCGCTTATTTTAATCTCATTACCATCATAGTTCTCTACATGTACGCCGTTGTAAACGGTCACCCCCATCCTCACCAGCGACTTCCCGGCCTCCTCAGACGCCCGCGACGACATCGCCCCTAATACCACCTGTTTCCCCTCAACCAGATAGACTTTCATATCCTCCTTGTTCAGCGAAGGATAATCGTGGGTTAAAATATGGTTCCGAATCTCGGCCAGCGCACCCGATAGCTCTACCCCGGTCGGCCCGCCGCCTACAACCACAAAAGTTAGCAGCGCATTCCTTTCCGCCGGATCGGTCTCAATGACCGCCTTTTCCAGGTTTTGCAGCATATAGCTGCGGATGTTCAGGGCCTCGCCGATATTCTTCATCGGCATGGCAAAATGCTCTATCTGCTGATTGCCAAAAAAATTAGTGTCGGCTCCGGTTGCGATAACTAAGTAATCGTACGTATAATCTCCGTGATCCGTGCTGAGCGTATTTTGACCGGGATTTATTTTTTTAACTTCCGCCAAGTGAAAGGTGAAATTTTTTTGTTTTGAAAATATACGCCTTAAAGGGAAACCGATAGAGTCGGCTTCGATATACCCCATAGCTACCTGGTATAGCAGCGGCTGGAAGGTGTGATAATTATGCTTGTCGAGCAGTAAAACATCAACAGGTTTATCTTTCAGTTTTTTGGCCAGGTTGATACCCGCAAACCCACCGCCGATGATTACGACGCGCGGCCTTCCGGCAGTTTTTCTGATCTCCATAGGCTGTGTTTTTAGTCATTGCAAAATAATACATAAATACTGCTGAATGAACAATTTCAGCGTCAAATTGCTTGGGAACATTTTAATTGACGATAAATACCACCTAATTACTATTTTTAACCGCTTAAATGTTAGCATCATCCATGAGTAAGCAGCCATTGCATATTATCAAGATCGGCGGGAATGTGATCGACAATTCGGAGAACCTGCATCACTTCCTGAAGGATTTTACCGCTTTGGACGGATATAAAATACTGGTGCATGGCGGCGGCAAGGTGGCTACCGAATTATCCAAAGAACTGGGCGTAGAACCTCAACTGGTCGACGGGCGGCGCATCACGGATATCGGGACGCTTAGGGTGGTCACAATGGTTTACGGGGGATTGATCAACAAGAATATTGTGGCGCAATTGCAGCATTTCGGCAGCAATGCGATCGGGCTGACCGGCGCTGACGGCAATTTCATCCGAACTAAAAAGCGCCCTGTAAAAACGATCGATTATGGTTTTGTGGGTGACATTGACGATGATTCGGTCGATTCGGCAAACATCAGTAAACTGCTCGAAGCGGGTTTTACGCCGGTTTTCTGCGCCATAACGCACGATGGTGAGGGCCAGTTACTGAATACCAATGCAGATACGATTGCATCAGCCCTGGCAGTGGCCTTGTCAAAGTTGTATGATACGACACTAATCTATTGTTTTGAAAAGAAAGGCGTACTGCACGACATTAACGACGAGGAATCGGTGATCAGGGAGATCGGCCCGGAACACTACCGGGAACTGAAAGAACAACAGGTGATACACAGTGGAATGCTGCCTAAATTAGACAACGCCTTCATGGCGATCAATTGCGGCGTCAAGGCGGTGATCATCGGCCGATCAGACGATTTGGGGCAGCTAAAACAAAATAAACCATTTGGAACAAAGCTGAAAGGCTAAAGCAAAAAGCAAAGAGCTATTGAATGGGAATAAACCATATCTTAGGAAAATTAAAGCTTTGGTCTTTACGCTTTTAGCTTTAAGCTGAAAAAAAGATGAGCTCACAACAAAATATAGCCATACTGGGCAGCGGTAATATCGGCCTTGCACTGGCAAAGGGCCTGGTAAAAGCGGGCATTTACCAGCCTGAACGGATCACACTGACCCGCCGTAACGTAAAAGCGCTGGCTTCGCTTGAGGAAGCCGGATACAAGGTTACCTCCGATAATGCAGCCGCCGTGAAGACAGCGGATATCGTCGTTCTGGCGGTATTGCCCCAGCAGTTAAATAAGCTGCTGCACGAGATCAAACCATCCGTCTGGGAGCAGAAGCATTTACTGATATCGGTGGTTTCGGGCGTAAGCTGCAGCGATATCAGGCAGCAATTGGACCTGGATGTACAGGTGGTGCGCGCTATGCCCAACACGGCCATTGCCATAGGGCAGTCCATGACCTGCATTGCGACGGACAATGCCTCCGCCGGGAACATGAATCTGGTCAAATCTCTTTTCGATACCGTAGGCGTTACGATACAGATCAACGAAGAGCTGATGACCTCGGCAACGGCGCTTTGCGCCTGCGGTATAGCTTTCTTCCTGCGCTCGATCAGGGCAGCATCACAGGGCGGTACCGAGATCGGCTTTCATGCGCACGACGCACTGAAAATGGCCGCCCAAACTGCCAAAGGCGCTGCTGACCTGCTTTTGCAGCTATCTTCTCACCCTGAACAGGAGATCGACAAAGTGACCTCGCCCAAAGGCTGCACCATAGCGGGGCTCAACGAAATGGAGCACAACGGCTTTAGTTCAGCCATGATCAAGGGGATCAAAACCTCGGCCGAAAAGGCAGGGGTGTTGTACGACAAGGAAGGGTAAAAGTCAAGACTTGTCACTGTATATTGTCAACATTTCCAGCAATGAGTTTTTATTGACATTGACGAAATTTAGTCTTATTTTGAACGGCGAATTTTTGGTAAGCGAGTAATAAGATTTACAATAGAGGCGTCTTAGTGGATTTTTTATTTTTTCAAAATACACCGCCGGCCGATAAAGTACAATATACAGGGTCGAACCCATCAAAGTCATTTCTTCGACATCGCTCCACATATATTCTATGTCAAAGATCCTATCGTAAACATAATTCTCATTTACTGTAAACAGGGGCTTAGGATTTAATACCTTGAATAAAGACCCGATGAACTGAACCCATATTATTAGAGCCAGGCAAAGCCAGATAATCAACAGATAATATTTATGGTTGATTTCTATGATACTTGCAATACCAATTGTCATAGATAATGCAATAAGTGAAAATACAAGCTGGGCGTAAAATCTTCCGTTTGGGCGAGCGTGAAATTCCATTGTAATAAAGTTGGTAAAAAGAATTTAGAAACTATTCGAGATAATACTTTCTCACTCCATTCAGCTCATCATCCAATTCATAAACAAGCGGCACTCCGGTAGGTATTTCCAGGTTGATAACCTCCTCATCCGAAAGGTGATCGAGGTATTGCACCAAAGCCCTCAAACTGTTGCCGTGTGCAGAAATAATGACTTTCCGATCCGATTTGATCCCGGGAACGATGCTTTCCTGCCAGTAAGGCAACACTCTTTCCATCGTTTCGATCAGGTTTTCAGTCAGGGGTAATTCATGTTCGGTCAGGTCCTTATAGCGGGGATCATTGCCGGGATACCGTTCGTCATCGCGCGTCAGTGCCGGTGGATGCTCGTGCGGATCACGCCGCCATTTATGCACCTGCTCATCGCCGTATTTTGCGGCAGTTTCGGCTTTGTTCAGTCCCTGCAAAGCACCGTAAAATCGCTCGTTCAACCGCCATGACTTTTGGACCGGTATCCAGAGCAGATCGGTCTCGTCCAGCACAATATTCAGCGTTTTGATAGCCCTTTTCAAAACAGACGTGAATGCGATATCGAAAGTATATCCGTATTTCTTTAACAATTGTCCGGCATTATGGGCCTGCTTAAAGCCGTTCTCCGACAAGTCAACGTCGGTCCAGCCGGTAAAACGGTTTTCCAGGTTCCATAAGCTTTCGCCGTGGCGTATCAGTACGAGTTTTTGCATTTTTTAAGCTGAAAGCACAAAGGTAAAAGCTAAAAGCTAAAGAACCGTATACTTTATGCTTTCCGCTTTGAGCTTTCGGCTTTTTTAGTATATTGCATAATAAACCAATTCAACCTAAAGATCATGATACCAACTACACCGGTTCCCGCCAAGGACGGGACTGCTAACCCTGCGCCACTGGGCCTGTGCGCCTTTGGTATGACCACTGTTTTGCTGAACCTGCACAATGCCGGTTTTTTTGAACTGAATTCGATGATACTGGCCATGGGCATCTTTTATGGCGGCATAGCCCAGGTTATAGCAGGCATTATCGAAGCCAAAAAGAATAATACCTTTGGATTGACCGCTTTTACATCGTACGGATTTTTTTGGTTATCCCTCGTGGGACTTATATTTATCGGCAAATGGGGGTGGATAGACGGCCCATCTGAAAAAGGTATGGTAGCCTACCTGCTGATCTGGGGCCTGTTTACTTTTTGCCTGTTCTTCGGTACGCTGAGGCTGAACCGCGCCCTGCAGTTCGTATTTGCTACGCTGACTATTCTGTTCATATTGCTGGCCGCCGGAGACGCATCGGGTAACGATACGGTAAAACATTTGGCCGGATATGAAGGTATAGTATGCGGATTATCAGCAATTTATACCGGTATAGCTAATGTATTGAATGAAGTATATGGGAAAACGGTTCTCCCGATAGGACCGGTAGGATGATCGCATTACACAATAAGTTTTGGCAAAAGATTTTAAAAAGTACTATACCATACACGCTACGCCTGAAGAGGTTTACCTGGCGCTGACCAACCCGCTGACCATCGAATTATGGTCAGGCGAGGAGGCTACGA
This sequence comes from Mucilaginibacter sp., assembly GCA_035546675.1. Taxonomy (GTDB): domain Bacteria; phylum Bacteroidota; class Bacteroidia; order Sphingobacteriales; family Sphingobacteriaceae; genus Mucilaginibacter. Next base: position 5,514 of record DASZWG010000264.1, read on the forward strand.
TGAGTACCGAACCCGGCAGCGAATTTTCACTTTGGGGAGGCAATATCG
>DASZWG010000265.1:0-2711 GCA_035546675.1 Mucilaginibacter sp.
CTATCGGGACCGGCTCTGGGTACCGAAACAAAATGAAAAGTCTTCATGCGAAAGCATGAAGACTTTTTTATTGTCTGAACGAAACATATATCAGGTTTCGGAGAAAGTATCCTTTTTCGTAATTTATTAACACCATGTCAAATTCAGAGAAACCTGCAGTAAACCGGGAAGAACCGGCAACTTTCAGCGATATTGAACGACTGAAACGTGATATATTCAGGCCGGACATAGAAAAACTGCAGTTGTTCACTAAAATGCGTCGCACCCATAAGCTGCTGAAACGAGTTATTGTTCATCATAAATAATTCGCATGGAAAAGTGTGACACAGTCTAACAAACCATCGCCTTGCTTCATTGTTTTTCAGTAAATTCATGATTATAAAACTATGAGCTTATGAAAGCAAAAACAGCCGTCATCATTGCCACCGCTTACCTGGTATTGTATGCTGCTTTGTTCCAGGCTGGTTTAAACATTACCGTGCTTTCCATCCTGTTCCTTTTTTCTCCGCTTATCATCATCTGGGTGGTATACATCGTCCTTAAAGATGACAGCGCCCAATACCCCGAGCTTAAAGAGGATGAAGAATGGGGCTATACCGATGTTTCAAAGGATCATCCGGGTATGTTTTAAAGCGATATATTTATTTATTATTTTTTTGTACAAATTATTGCAATATCTATTTTTGCATCAACCATTGCGTGTTTGTGTTTAACTCTGAAAAAGACCGGTTGGCAAATAAGATAACCATTATCTTCCTGATCGTCTTTTTACTGATCAAAATAAGCCCTTATTATTATGCTTACCAGTTTGCTCCCCGGCAGGTCGGGGCTATTTCACGAAAAGTATTAAAGATAGCACCCAATAATAACCGGCGCCAGGTTGTCATAAGCGTCGATAAAGCTATTTACGAAAAGATCGCTTCGCTTTCGGCGCCGCAAATAAAATTTACCGGATTTCCTTTCAGCATATTCTTCCTCGGGATATTTTTCATCCCGGCAAGTTTGAATAATCGTTTATTTCGCACATTCCATCATTTTTTCTCCAAAAAAGAGGCATGCACCAATCTGTGCGTGCTTCGGTTGTGATGCGTTCCCGATAGCCCTGTTCATTATGAACACAGCATGGAAAAGGTATGCAGTTCAATTCTGATCGGTATACCCTTTCTGTTCATACATCACAATTCCATAAAATTTCATACCACTAAAAAAATAACTATATGAAAACTCCAAAAATCTGCCTGTATGCAGCCATGATCGCTGCATCGGCCCTGGCGCTGCAATCGTGCCACTCAAAAAAATTAGTTACCAAAGCTAACCCCCCGGCCCCTGTTGAAAACAAGCCCGTGGTTGAGCAGAAACCCGCACAGCAACCTCAGCCTGTAAAGCAGGAAGCTCCTGTGCAGCCGAAGGCTGATCTGAACTTTACGAACGTTCAGTTCGATTTCAACTCGTCGATATTGCGTACCGACGCGATCCAGGACCTGGATCATATCGCCACCGAGATGAAACTGGCGCCGGATACCAAATTCATGCTGAACGGCTATGCCTCGATCGAAGGCACTGCCGCTCACAACATGGCTTTGTCAGTCGACCGTGCTAATTCGGTTAAAACTTACCTCGTAAACGACGGTATCAGCCCCGGTAACCTGGATACCAAAGGTTACGGAACGGCCAACCCGGTTGCTTCGAACAGAACCGAAAAAGGAAGAGAAATGAACCGCCGTGTGGAAGTAAAACCTCAAAGCTAAAGCCTGCCCTGCATCTGCCCATATGCAACACCTGCCGTAATTGGCAGGTGTTTTTTATTTTCGGCTTAAAACAAAACCATTGCAGTATAACTTTAATTTAAAACCTCTTCATGGGAACATTGCACATTATTTCTGTCATTTCGCTTGTCGCCTGCGGCCTATCTGCGATCATCATACTGACCGATATACTATCAGGCAACCGGCAGCAGATGATGATCATGAATTTCGTATACCCGATAACCGCGCTGTATTCGGGTCCGCTCGGACTGCTCGTTTATTTCACGCTGGGCCGTAAAACCACATCTAAAATGATGAGCCATGGCCATCACCACATGCAAAAACCCATGTGGCAAAGCGTGGTCACGGCTGCGCTGCATTGCGGCAGCGGCTGCACACTGGGCGATATCCTGTCCGAACCACTCCTGCTTTTTTTGCCTGTTACCCTGTTTGGCAGCGAGCTTTACGGCGGCTGGGCGGTCGATTTTGTATTTGCTTTTGTGATCGGTATTATTTTTCAATATTATTCTATCAAACCGATGAAAAACCTTGCCCCTGCTGATGCGCTCAAGGCTGCCTTAAAAGCCGACACGCTTTCGCTCACTTTCTGGCAGATCGGCATGTACGGGTGGATGGCTGTTTGCGTATTTCTCATTTTTGGCCGGCAACTGAAAGTAACAGACCCTGTATTCTGGTTTATGATGCAGGTAGCGATGCTCTGTGGCTTTATAACGGCTTATCCCGTAAACTGGTGGCTATTGAAGAAGGGGATCAAAGAAGCAATGTAAAACCCTTGGTTTCAATATTATATTTATGTTACGAAAATGAAATAGAGTACGTTTGTTAACATAAATATAATATTAAATTTATACCAATATCATCTACATTTGATAGTCAAAATCCGTAACATGAAAAAAGAAAAACAGGAATCACCGCTAAAGACCGCAAAGAAAAAACTTAAAGATA
>DASZWG010000266.1:0-3473 GCA_035546675.1 Mucilaginibacter sp.
TACTGGTTATTTTGGAGAATGTACCTATCTGTTCTTTCGTGAGGTGTGTGGTCATGAACCATACGAACAACGTAATCAACAGTGTTGAACCGCCTACCCATGTTATCACTGTCCTGTTGAACAGGTTTATTCTTTGTTTAATGGCCACTGCTATCATCCCGATAACCGCAGCGGCGTAAGTGGCGATGATACAGGGGATAAATATATCGGTTGGGTCCTTGGCGTGAAGTATGGCCCGCTGGGCAATAATAGTCACCGGCAATATCTGCAAACCGGAAGTCAGCAGCACCAGGAACATGATCTGCGCATTGGAGGCTTCTTCCTTATCAGGGTTCAGTTCCTGCAAACTATCCATCGCCTTCAAACCCAGCGGAGTAGCAGCATTGATCAGCCCAAGCAGGTTGGCCGAAAAACTCATCATCAGGTTGCCGATAGCGGGGTGATCCTCAGGAACCTCGGGAAATATCTTGCGAAAAAAAGGTCCTACAATGCGAGACAGGAAGCTGATCGCACCAACTTTTTCGCCGATCTTCATGATACCGAGCCAAAAGGTCATGGCGCCCGCCAGCGGCAATGCGATGTCCATCACCGCTGATTGCGATGAGTTAAATATGCCATCAACCAGCAGTTTAAATGCTTCCGTATCGCCCAGGAAGACTAATTTGATCAGGGCGAACACGAATGCCACTACAAAAAAAGCTATCCAAATGTAATTAAGCGCCATAACGGTATATCCGGCTTTGAAGGTAGTATAAAACCTCGCTATCTTTAAACCAAACTTTTCCATATCATGACCGATTTTGTTGATAACCTGACACCCGCTATCAGGCAGTTTTTACAACTGGTTCAGAACAAGCCTATTGACTGGGAAAGGAAACCGGCGCCGGGTAAATGGTCGAACAAGGAGATCATCGGGCATCTTTGCGATAGCGCCATGATCAATCTGCAGCGCTTTGTCAGGTGCACCTATCAGGAAGGTTTTAAATTGGTATACGAACAGGATGAGTGGGTAATGGTTCAGCGTTACCAGGATATGGATATCAATGATCTGCTCGAGCTTTGGCGCCTGCTTAATTTACAGATAGCCCGGGTACTTGACGATTACCCCGCCGGCCGATGGCAGGCCCGTTGTGACAACAGTAAAACAGGAACAACGCTGCATACGGCTGAATGGCTCGCAAAGGACTATATTGATCACCTGCAGCATCATTTGAGCCAAATAAGATACGAACCCCGGCCATCCAATGTACCTGTGCCGACAGCGGGTTATTCAGGAACGCCATTGGCCAAAAAGCTGGGTATTAAGGAGGGTTTTTATATCGACCTGATCAACGCACCCGATTATTACCTGCAGCTTTTTACCGATCTGCCGCCCGATCTGTATTTCGATACCGGCGAAGATGTGAAAATCGACCTGGTCCATTTTTTTACCAAAAGCAAAGCAGAGTACGAGGCGCTGCTGCCCGCAATCAGAGAAAAGATCAAACCGAACGGGATGATTTGGGTATCGTGGCCGAAAAAATCGGCCAAAGTGAGTACCGACATTACCGAAGATATCATTAGGGATTATGCCCTGAAATCGGGCCTGGTTGATGTAAAGGTTTGCGCGGTAGACGAAACCTGGTCGGGGCTTAAACTGGTTATTCCTGTTAAAGACAGGATTAGTTATAGCGCTTGAGGTCAAACCACTTCAACTAATACAACCAATATAACTAATTCAACTAATTATAAGCCGTTATCCGCTTATCAGGCACTATATGAATGTCATACTCGCGTTTTAACGGGTCGTACGGCGTGGTATCGGTAACCGTAATATAGATCGTTCCCAGGTTTTTCACCACATAGGTTTGCACATCCGGCGTCATGGCGTCTTTGGTAACATATTGTGCTATTGAATTGTGAATCAGGTCGTATTGCGACAGCACATTCGTCTCGATCTCGACCAGCAGGCGTTTGCCGTCCTGCCTCACCTGGATGTCAATATGCAGGTCGCCGGACGATGAACTGTAGGTACGGTTTTTGGTTTTGGAATTTTTAACTTTTACCTCATAACCTTTAGCCATCATAAACGTATCAGTCTTTGAAAGATCATTGATTAGCAGGTATTTAAGGTCTTCGTACGAAAGCAGGCTTTTCTGAGCGAAGCACGAGATACACGAAACAGCGAACAGGGTCAATAAGGTTAGTTTTTTCATGGCCTGAATTTACAATTTATTTATGCAGGGTCACATTTAAATTAAAGCCACCTGTTCAAAGCTTAAAAGTTATAAATTTGAAACCGCAATTTAACCATAATGCAAACAGTATATTTATCGCGCGTAAACGGCGATTTTGGCTTTGAAGCCACCGATCAGAAAGGTCATACTATCAGGATGGACAGCAGCCCTGAAAGCGGGGGTGAGGATTTCGGCGTTCGGCCGATGCAAACTCTGTTAATGGGCCTGGGCGGATGCTCGGCTATCGACGTGATCAGCATCCTGAAAAAGCAACGCCAGGATGTTAAGGATTATAAAATGACCATCAGCGGCGAGCGCGAGACCGGCAAAGAACCGTCATTATGGAAATCGATTATTGTGGAGTTTCATTTATACGGCGATATCGACCCGGATAAAGCGGCGCGTGCAGTCGACCTGTCGGTCAATAAATATTGTTCGGTCGCAGCAACTCTAATGGGTTCGGGGACCGAGATAAAATCGAAGGTATTTGTTCATCCTGCCCAATAAATTTTCATTACGCTATACATTCACATATCACATGTCTAAAAAATTAGATCCTGTCACCCAGGCCATTCGTATTCAAACCCCGCAAACTTACCACCAGGAACATTCTACGCCGCTTTATATCACCAGCAGCTTTACATTCGACGAAGCCGAGACTATGCGCGCGGCTTTTGCTGATGAGAATAACGCCAATATCTACAGCCGCTTCAGCAATCCGAATGTGGACGAGTTTATTGCCAAAATGTGTGTGCTGGAAGGCGCTGAAGCGGGTTTTGCGACATCTACCGGCATGAGCGCCATATTTTCGTCGATGTTTGCTTTGTTAAAACAGGGCGATCACCTGATCTGCTGCAGTTCGGTATTTGGAAGCACATTTACTATAGTTACCAAGTATCTTCCTAAGTATGGTATTACGGCTACGCTCGTCCCGGCTGATGATTATGTTGCCTGGGAAAAAGCCGTACAACCCAATACCCGGATGGTTTACCTGGAAACACCAACCAATCCGCAACTGGAAGTGATCGACCTGGAATGGGTAGGTAGATTTTCAAAAAAGCATAACCTGGTTTTGAATGTAGATAATTGCTTCGCCACACCTTTATTGCAAAGACCGGTCGATTTCGGCGCCGACCTGGTGGTGCACTCGGCAACCAAATGGATAGACGGGCAGGGCAGGGTGCTGGGTGGTGTGATCGTAGGCCGCGAAGACCTTATAAAAGATATTTACCTTTTTTGCAGGAACACCGGGCCGGC
>DASZWG010000267.1:0-5863 GCA_035546675.1 Mucilaginibacter sp.
GCAAAAAGGCTCCTCTGCTCAGACTAAGTTGGTAAGGGTATTAAAAGGCAAGGTGTTGGATGTTGCGGTCGATCTTCGTCCCGGCTCTAAAACATTCGGTCAGCATTATAGTGCAAAACTGTCTGATGAGAACTTTCTGCAAATGCTTGTACCCCGTGGCTTTGCACACGGTTTTGTTGTATTGAGCGATGACGCTATGTTTCAATACAAATGCGATAATTATTACGATAAAGACGCCGAACTGGGCATTAGTTATGCCGACCCGCAACTGGCTATTGACTGGATATTGCCTCACGATCAACTGATCATATCAGCTAAGGATGCCGAATTACCTATGCTGGGAAGCATCATTAAGCAAAACTTGTTAAATGGGTAACATCGTTGTTTTCGGCGCCTCGGGGCAATTGGGACAGTGCCTGAAAAAGGTAGCTGAACAAAAAGGCATTCCCAATATTCACTTCCCGCCTGAAAGCGAAGCCGATATCCTGAACAAAGAAAAACTGGCGACAATTTTTTCAGATTATAGCCCTAAATGGTGTATCAACTGTGCGGCATATACCGCGGTTGATAAGGCCGAAGATGATATGGAGAAAGCCCGGCTGATCAATAAAACCGGTGTAGATAATATCGTTGAATTATGCCAGCAATACGGCTCAACGCTGATCCATACCTCGACTGATTTTGTTTTTAAAGGTGATAAACCGGTACCGCTTAAGGAAGATGACTTGGCAGAACCGGTTAATATTTACGGCCTCACTAAGCTTGAGGGAGAGCAGTCGGTGACGGATAGCATGGGAAAATATTATATCCTGCGCACCAGTTGGCTTTATTCGGAATACGGCAACAATTTTGTAAAGACCATGCTCAGGCTCGGGTCCGAAAGAGAGGAGTTACGCATCGTTGCCGACCAGGTGGGCACGCCAACGTACGCCATGGACCTTGCAGCCTGCATTTTTGATATCATCTTGAGCGGGAAAGATGCCTGGGGCACCTATCACTATAGCAACGAAGGCGTCGCTTCGTGGTACGATTTTGCCAAAGCCATATTCGATATTTCGGGAGTAAAAGTTAAAACTTACCCGATTCGCACCGATGAATTTCCGTCAAAGGCAGTTCGTCCGGCTTATTCGGTGATGGATAAGTCAAAAATAAAGCAGACATTCGGTATAGAAATTCCTTATTGGCGCGACAGTTTGATAACTTGCATTAGCAAACTTTGATCTTCTATGAAAGGTATCATTTTAGCAGGCGGATCGGGCACCCGGCTTTTCCCTATTACAAAAGCTATCAGCAAGCAGTTGATGCCCATTTACGATAAGCCCATGATCTATTATCCGCTATCGGTACTGATGATGGCAGATATTCGGGAGATACTGATCATTACTACTCCCGAAGACAGCAGCAGCTTTAGAAGGTTGCTTGGCGATGGCAGTGAATTGGGCTGTAATTTTGAATACGCGGTACAGGAATCGCCTAATGGTTTGGCTCAGGCCTTTGTGATCGGCGAAAAATTTATTGGCAGTGATAAGGCAGCGCTGATACTGGGTGATAATATCTTCTATGGCACCGGCTTGGATAAATTAGTAAAGAGCTTTAATGATGTGGATGGCGCGGCTATATTCGCATACAAGGTTTCGGATCCTGAACGGTATGGCGTAGTTGAGTTCGATGATAAATTTGATGCTATATCTATTGAAGAAAAGCCTGAAAAACCTAAATCATCGTATGCAGTGCCCGGATTGTATTTTTATGATAATGATGTGGTCGGGATCGCAAAAAGTATACAGCCATCGGCACGCGGCGAATATGAGATCACTGATGTGAACCGCGCATATCTCGAAAACAGGAAGCTGCATGTCGGTGTGATGGACAGGGGTACAGCCTGGCTGGATACCGGGACATTCGATTCGTTAAGCGATGCTTCGGAGTTTGTAAGAGTGATCGAAAAGCGCCAGGACACCAAAATAGGTTGTATCGAAGAGGTGGCTTACCGTCATGGTTTTATCGGTGCAGATCAATTGAGTATCCTCGCTGAAAGATACATCAAGAGCGGGTATGGCAGATACCTCAAGAGCCTTCTTTAAGCGCTATTTTCATGATTTGATCTGACAGGCTCGGATCACTTGCTTCAAACCATGTTATTCCAGCGTCTTTCCTGAACCATGTCACTTGCCGTTTGGCAAACCTCCTGGTATTTTGCTTGATCAGTGCAATCGCGGCCGGAAGATCAGTTTTTCCGTCGAAACAATCAAACAGTTCAGTATAGCCGACTGTGCTTAAAGCGTTCAGGTTCCGGTATGGCAGCAGTGAACGGACCTCATCCACCAGTCCCATTTTTATCATTTCGTCTACCCGGTCGTTGATTCGCTGGTACAATACAGTTCTGGGTAAATTCAGACCTGTTTTTATACATTCGAAACCCCTCGGAGCAGTTTCAGCTTTACGAAAGGACGAGAAGGGCAGACCTCTGCTCTCATACACTTCCAGCGCCCTGATCAGCCGTTGCGGGTTATTCAGGTCCACCTGCTGATAGTAAACCGGGTCGGCATTTTTTAATTTTTCCTGTAAATAAATAATGCCATTTTCCCTGAGCTCCTTTTTTAGTTTTTCCCGTATTTCGGGTGGCGATGAAGGCAGATCGTCAAATCCTTCGCACACCGCTTTGATATAAAGACCCGAGCCGCCCACCAGAATCGCCGTGTCGTGTGTTTTAAATATTTCATCAAGCACGGCAAGCGCCCGCGGTTCAAACATGCCCACAGAAAAGTTTTCAGTAACAGAATGTGAATCAACAAAGTGATGTTTCACCTGTCTCAATTCTTCAGCAGACGGCTTGGCAGTACCGATGCTCATTTCCCTGTAGAACTGCCGGGAATCCGCCGATACGATCTCGGTTCTGAGTTGGAGTGCCAGCTTTATGGCTGCGGCAGTTTTGCCAACCGCTGTCGGGCCAACTATGACAATAAGTTTTTTGCGAGGTTCGTAGCTCATAGCATGAGCAGGAGTTGATTTGCGATTTTAAACCTTTGCACGTAGTGAACGATCGGCTTAATAATCATCACTATTACGGCGGCCTTCATCCTCAAAGCCTTCATTGTCAGAGAATTCGCTGCCAAACTCATCCTCTTCTTCTCCCTCTTCGCCGAGTTCATCATCCTCATCCTGTTCACCGGACTCTTCTATATCATTTACTTCCGTAAAACCTTCTTCAGCGTCTTCTTCATTAAACTCCATTTCATTCAGGAAATCAAAATCTTCAGTTGCAGGTGGCAAAGTTGTAGGATTAAACACATTGCCGAATTGTTTTGGTGGTTCGCCTGCTGACTTTACGACGGCAGGATAGGTCGCCGATGAGTTTTCTTCCAGGATTATTTTCAGCAATTCGATATGGAAGTCGAACGGCCGGTCGAAATTAAAAGTATAGTAGAATTTTTGGTGCGGATCGTCTATACGACTGCTCAATTTTATTTTATCCATCAGCGCTATGCCCCGGTCTATGCGGCGCTGGTTGGGCATAAAGGTAATCTCTTCACCCTTTATCCATTGGTCATTACTGATATAAAATGACGAAGGAAATTCACAATTATAACCGATTGCCTGGTGAATTGCACGATGGAGGTCTTCGAAAGTCTGGTTCGATTTGATATCGATCTCCCTGATCACGTCATCGTAGTCTTCAAAAGTAACCCTGAATCTGTATAGTGCCATGTTTATGCGAAATGGTAGTAAGTAGTTTTACAAAATTAATGTTTTATAATTCAATTAGCGTTCGCCACAACTTTTAAGCCAATTTCTGTTCCTTTTCGTATCGTATAATCAATTGCCGCTTCGCGCGAGTTGGGTATCTCTCCTTCAAGTATAGCTTCGCGTATCTGGTTTTTGATAATACCCACTTCCCGGCCCTCTTTAATGCCAAAAATGTGCATAATGTCCAATCCGGTTACCGGCGGCTGCCAGTTGCGTATCCGGTCGCGATCTTCCACATCTTTTAATTTTTGCTGAACAAGCTCAAAATTCTGGCGGTACTTTTTGATTTTGTATTCATTTTTTGTCGTAATGTCTGCTTTACAGAGCATCATTAATGACTCTATGTCATCCCCTGCCTCGAACAAAAGCCTGCGCACCGCGGAATCGGTAACCACTTCCTGAGCCAGCACGATGGGCCGCAAATGCAGTAATACCATTTTCTGAACGAATTTCATCTTATCATTCAGCGGCAGTTTAAGGTTTGCAAATATTTTAGGAACCATCCTTGCGCCGCGCTCCTCATGCCCGTGGAACGTCCAGCCATGTCCCGGCTCGAATCTCTTGGTCGGAGGTTTGGCAATGTCGTGCAGAATGGCCGACCAGCGTAACCAGAGATCATCTGTCATTTCAGCAATATTGTCGAGCACCTGCAGAGTATGATAAAAGTTATCCTTATGGCCTTTGCCATTGATATATTCCACACCGTGGAGCGCTGTAAGCAACGGAAATATCTTTTGCAGCAAACCGGTATCAAACAAGTATTTAAACCCGACGGATGGCTTTGGTGATAAGATGATCTTATTCAACTCCTCTGTAATGCGCTCCTGCGAAACAATGGCCATGCGTTCAACATTTTGCGAGATGGCTTTCAGTGCTTCAGGATCGATCGTGAAATTAAGCTGCGATGCAAAGCGGACAGCTCGCATCATTCTGAGCGGATCATCAGAAAAGGTTACAGCCGGGTTCAGCGGTGTTCGGATCAATTTATGCTCCAGGTCGCTCAACCCGCCGAAAGGGTCGATCAGTTCGCCAAGCTGATCCGGGTGCAATGCAATAGCCAAGGCATTGATGGTAAAATCGCGCCGCTGCTGATCATCTTCCAGCGTACCGTTTTCTACAATTGGTTTCCTGGAGTTGGCCCGGTAGGATTCCTTCCTGGCGCCGACAAATTCAAACTCAGCTTCCTGGTATTTGAGCATAGCCGTGCCGAAGTTTTTAAAAACAGACAATTTTACTTTCAGCTTTTTGGCGATTTTTTCGGCGAATTCAATCCCGTTACCGATGACGACGATATCAATATCCTTTGACGACCGTTTCAGCAGCAGGTCTCTCACAAAACCGCCAATCACATAAGTGTGTACATTCTGCTCACGTGCAGTGTCGGTAACGACAGAGAATAAAGGATGTTCAAGATGTTGTTTCATTTCAAAATAACCGCACTGAAAGCGGGCGTCCCATTTCAATCACTGTTGCAAAAATCGTAATTAGAGAGACTAAAAGCTAAACAAAATTAACGCCTCAGAAACTCGAAGCTCCCGTCGGGTTGCAGGCGCATGATAGTTGAAGGTTTTTTAGGCTGATTATCAAACTGTTCCAGGTTTACAACGTAATCGACGCCGTTGATGATCTCCTGCTCTACTTGGCCGAAATATTGAGGCGAAGGCCTGCCGCTGATGTTTGCTGAAGTTGATACCAGCGGTTTGCGAAGCTGCTGTATCAGTTGCCTGCAAAAGTCGTGTCTTGCGACGCGAATGCCTATACTGTCATCAGCGCTGATCAGTGCCGGCGATATGTTTCTGGCTCCGGGCATTACCAGTGTTAGCGGTTTTTCGGCAAATTCTATCAGGTCATAAGCAATAGCCGGAACCTCGCTGACATAGCTTTCCAGTTTGTTCTCCGTATCGAGCAATATGATCATGCTCTTGGTTTCATCGCGTTGTTTTAACTGGTATATCCTTTTCACCGCTTCGGTATTCGTGGCGTCGCATCCTATGCCCCAGATGGTATCGGTAGGGTACAGGATGATGCCGCCTTCTTTTAATATTTTTAATGATTTAGCGATCTCTTCTTTAAGCATGTTTCAAATAAAAATCCAATTTATCAATAATGGTTTTTG
>DASZWG010000268.1:0-1930 GCA_035546675.1 Mucilaginibacter sp.
TGAAGGCTGTCAAAGTCAATTCTCAGTTTGTCGGGATACAGGATATGCTCGTACCACGTTTGGGAGCGAACGAGGCTATCATTACGATACATCTCGGTGGTTTGGTCGAATGACAAATTAGTGTGCCATTTGCCATGATAACGCGCATACATTTTTTGCAGCAGGGCAGTGGCGCCGGAGCCTTTTTGCTGCGCGAAGGGAAGCGTAAGCAATAAAATTGCGGATAATATCTTCATAAAATGAACAATTAGCCTGCGCTGAATTCCTGGTAAGCGGCCTCGAGGCTGCGGTTGATACCGTCGCCCTGCCAGTCGGTTACACCGGGTATCGATGTAGCTTTTAATATTTCTTCTTTTGATTTGCCCGCTTTAATGCTGCCCTGTACAAATTCGGCCAGCCTTTCCATGTAGTTTTGCATCGCTTTTACGTCGTCCATTGTTCCGGTTACCTTTTGCGGATCGAACGCATGCCCGAATACGAAGATCGCATCATTGTCAAACTTCTTTTGGGCCTGCTCCAGCGCTATCGCCCAGTTGGTAACCGATGCGCCGGCTGTCTTATCTATAAACGGGTAACGGCGATTGAACACCAGGTCGCCCATGTGCACTATATTGGCGTGTTCGAAGTGAATGATAGCATCGCCGTCGGTATGCCCCGCGCCGTAATAGTAGGCTTTTATTTTTTCGTCACCCACTTTGATCTTCCAGGTCTCGGTAAATGTTGTGTCGGGATATAGTTGCTGGTCCTCCTTTTTCTGCGCTATGGCTACCCGCTGCTGATTTTTGAGCGAATTGGTATGCGCGGCCACGTTTTTAACCAGGCCTTTGAACGAGATATTGCCGCTGGTATGATCGCCGTGGTGATGGGTGTTGATGAGCCACTCGAACGGTTTGTCCGATTGCTTTTGTAATTCGGCGATCAGATGTTTCGCCGGATCGGGGAATTCGGCATCAACTACAACGATGCCCTCTTTGTTGATGAGCCAGGCGATGGTGCCGCCCTGCTCTGCAAACATGCCTACATTGTTGCGCAGGAGTTTGAACTGGTAATTCGGATCGGGAAAGGTAAAGGCAAAGCTCTTTTTACCCAGTATGGCAAGCGCTCCGGCTGCCGCGGTACTGAACAGGAATTGACGGCGTTGCATGTTTCTTGAATTTTGAAATGAAGTCAGGAATATTTTATAGTATGAGGGGGTATACCCACGCTACAAAAGTTGGTTTGTTAAAGTTAATACTAAAACTGGTTAGTCTGCAACAAATTAACAGGCACGATTGTAACATTTAGCTCATACTGCGCGTAAGGATTACTAAACTATACTTTCCTTTTTTATGAAAAATACCTGCCTGCTTTTCACTTTCCTGTTTTTGGTAATTGCGTTTTCCTCGTGCAAGAAGGACAAGAATACACCGTTGCCGGTGGATAAGGGTATCGAACTGTCGCTCAGTTCGGATGAACTGCAGCAAGCGTCCGCCGATAACACTTTTACGTTCAGTCTTTTCAAAGAAGTGGCCGGAGAAAATACCAATGGGGCCAACCTGTTGGTATCGCCGCTGAGCGTAAGCATGGCCCTGGGCATGACCAGTAACGGCGCCAATGGTGAAACGCTGAAAGCCATCGATTCCACGCTGAATTTTACGGGTTTTTCGCAGGACGCGATCAACAGCTACTACAATAAGCTCGTGACCGAATTGCCCAAACTCGATCCGAATACCACCCTCAAAATATCCAACTCGATCTGGTACGATCAGAAGTTCAGCGTACTGCCGCAGTTTATCCAAACGGACAGCAGCTACTTCCATGCTGCGGTGCAGCCACTCGATTTTACGAGTAAATCGGCGGTTACGACGATTAATAACTGGGTGAGCGATCAGACCAATGGCAAGATAAAGCAATTGCTGAACAGCATTCAGCCCAGCGAGGTGATGTACCT
>DASZWG010000269.1:0-3035 GCA_035546675.1 Mucilaginibacter sp.
AGTTCGATCTGCTTTTTGGGAATAACCGTACCCTTTTTCTCCAGTTCGTCAAACAGCAGCGTTGCGGCTTTCATCCCCATTTCATAAGCAGGCTGGGTTATGGTCGAGAGCGCCGGACAAAGCAGTGGCGCTATACCGAGACTCGAAAAGCTGATGATCTTCAGATCCTTTGGCACATCGATCTTCATATCATTGCACACATAGTACGTGGCGAATGCCAAACGCTCGACTGAGCTGAATATGCCGTCGGGTTTGAGTTTTTCGATCACATATTTGATGATGGAATAATTGATCCGCTCGTCCTGGCTGCAATCGATCACCAGGTCATCGTCAAAAGGGATATCATGTTTTTCCAGTGCATCGACATAGCCCTGCATACGTACTTTACCGATGGATATGCTTTTATTTACCACTAAATAAGCTATCCTTTTGCAGCCCGTATCGATCAGGTGCTCTGTTGCAGAGAAGCTGCTTTCATAGTCGTTAGTAATTACCTTCGAAACGTCAATATCCTCATAAATACGGTCGAAAAACACCACCGGTATATTCTTTTGCTCTAATGCGCGCAGGTAATTGTGATCGTTTGATTCTCCGGATACCGACATGATGATGCCGTCGGCCTTACCGTTGTTGAGGTAATTGACAAATGAAACTTCCTTTTCGAAAACGTCGTCCGTTCGGTAAAGCAGGATGTAGAAGCCTTTTTTGCGGGCTACTTCTTCGATCCCGTTAATGGCCTGGGCGAAGAAATCGTTTGCTATTTCGGGGACGATCACTGCCAGCGTTTTGCTTTTTTTGTCGCGTAAATTGCTGGCATAATGGTTCGGCAGAAAATTGTGCTTTTTGGCAAAAGCCAGGATGCGCTCCCTGGTTTCTTTGTTGATGTCGGAGCTCCCGTTAAATGCCCGCGAAATGGTCGACGTAGATAGCTTCAGCTCTTTGGCAAGCACCTTGATATTGATGTTATTCATTTGGATCAGTCAATATAGCAGCTATCAAATGTAACAAAACCGTTTCATTCAGCATAAGTAATTTAATGCCGGGCACAGGCATTATTGATACAGGATAAACGCGCTTGTTGCCGGTATTGCTATTTCACCCGAATCGATCTTCCTTATACCCGTTTGATTAACCGTATCCCCGTCTGCCGCCAGCGTCCACGTACCCGCCGGTATTTTGATCTTTTTATCCCGGGTATTCCCGTTAAATATGACGAGGATGTTTTTCCATGAATCACCATTGGCGTTACCCGTAAGTTGATACGCTATCAGGTTTGACGTGCCGGTATCCGAAAATTTCAAATGCTCCCTGATCATATCGGCCGACGGCATCCGGAAAGCCGGGTGATCCTTGCGAAGCGCGATCAGCCCCTTATAATAATTATTTACTTCTTTATATTTTGATAAGCGGCTCCAGTCGAGCGCATTGATAGAATCGGGGCTGTTGAATGAATTGCTGATCCCCTGTTTGGTGCGCAGCATTTCTACACCGGCATGTAAAAAAGCAACCCCCTGGGATGTAAGCACGATGGCGTTACTCAGCTTATCCATTTTGATCAGGTCAGCTTCCGAAGCATTGGGGTTGGATATTTTCAGCTTGTCCCAAAGCGTATTATCATCGTGGCATGATACGTAGTTGATGCTCTGGTAGGGTTCTGCCGCCCAGGGCGCTTTGGAATAATTCACCTTGCTGTAATCAATTTGCGGATGCCGTACCGAACCTGCGATGCCGAACTTTACACTCTCATCAAGCCCGGGTGCGCCGCTAACAAAACCTTTCGATTTTATATTGTTCCAGCCGCCTTTGATCCCGTCGCGCATATCATCGTTAAAAACGCCGATCTCATGTAATTCGGCGGCATTTTTTTTCACCGCTCTCAGACTCTCGGGAAGCGGACTGTTGCCTGCGGCCCAGCCTTCGCCATAGATAAATATGGTTGGGTCCACCTTGTGCAGGGCCGCGCTGATATCGTTCATGGTTTCGATATCGTGTACGCCCATCAGGTCGAAGCGGAAGCCATCCAGGTGGTATTCTTTCGCCCAGTAAACCACCGAGGCGATCATAAATTTACGCATCATCGGGCGCTCCGATGCGGTTTCGTTACCGCAGCCCGTAGCATTGGAGTAGGCCCCTTTTGCAGTATGGCGATAATAATATCCCGGAACGAACTGGTTAAAGTTGGATGACGTATCACTGGTATGGTTATACACTACGTCCAGTATCACCCGCAGCCCGTTGGCGTGCAGTGTTTCGACCATCTGCTTAAACTCGCGTATCCTGACATTGCCGTCATAAGGATTGGTCGAATAGCTCCCCTCGGGAACATCATAATTCAGCGGATCGTACCCCCAGTTAAACTGGTTTGCTTCGGGTTTGGTCTCATCGATCGAATTGAAATCGAATGACGGCAGTAAATGGATATGCGTAACCCCAAGCGATTTGATATGATCCAGGCCGGTCATTTCTCCTTCGGGAGATCGTGTGCCCATTTCGGTAAGGCCGAGAAATTTACCTTTATGTTTGATACCCGAATTGGGGTTCATGGACAGGTCGCGGATATGAAGCTCGTAAATGATGATATCGTCAAAGTTTTTGAGCGGCGGACGTTTATCTTTTGACCATCCTTTCGGATCTGTCGATTTCAGATCGGCTACCATGCCCCTTTTGCCGTTCACACCTACGGCTTTGGCATAAATATCGGGCCGCTCCTGCCGCCATCTCCCGCCTATTTGCGCCTGGAAGGTATAGTACGTATTTTTCAGGTTGCGGTCTATTTCCGCATGCCAGGTCCCTTTTTCGGCTTTTTCCATGCTGATCGTTTGCAAAGCCTTTCCGCCGTTGCCTGCGGCATAGAAGCGCAATTTTACGGCAGAAGCTGTCGGCGCCCAGATACGGAATTGTGTCTTAGCGGGGGTGTAATTAACACCCAGGTCATTGCCTGAATACACGGGATAGTCGCCGTACGACTGTTTATTGCCGGGAGATGTGAAGGAAGTTGACAAGAGGATCGATGTTAATGCTAAAATAGCTTTCAG
>DASZWG010000270.1:0-2131 GCA_035546675.1 Mucilaginibacter sp.
GAGTGCTCCGAAGTTTTCTTCTGGTGTATTCATCCGATAAAACTATGAAGTTTTGATAACAGAAATGTGAATTGCCTATAAAAATTTGGTTTTATTACGATAAAATAAAAGGCCGGGGTGCTCAGTCCCGGCCTTGGTTCAATTATCAATAAACCTATGCAACTAAAATTTCATGGTAAAGCCTACGTTGATCACGTAGTCGGCAAAAGCAGCGTCGCCGTGGGTGTAAACACCGGTTAACTCTGTCTGTCTTCTGTCGGGTATGCTTTGTGTACGGTCGCGCACGATGGCGATCGGCACATAAGCGTACAAAGCAAATGTTTTAAATCTCCAGGTGGCGCCAGGCTCAGCCGAGAGAATATACCCCGGCCTCCTGAAGCCGTCGCTGTTACCGATCAGATCGCGTACGGGCAGGCAATCGTCCCTGAAACCCAGCGAAAAATCGATATGTTTCAGCATGATACTGCCCCCGGCACGGATCAAATACTGGTCGGGAACGCTCTGCACATCTCCGGTCGTAGCGATTGTAGTAGCGTTAGGCGCTTTGGACGAACGCGGCGTTCCGTTCACATCTCTCGGATTGGCCAGGTAATAGAAGTTACCATAGAATCCGAAAGCGCTTGAAAGATTGTAATATGTGTTGATCTCGGTGCTGATACCCGTACCGCCATCACCCAATTGTATGGATTGATCGACCGGTCCGAGAACGTAAGTCCCATCCTTTTGCAGGAAATAATCCTGGTAATCATAGCTGCCGGTGGCAAATTTGATACCCAGGCCAACCTGCACATTGAAATTATGGAGTTTTTCAGGATTAAAAAGCCAGTAGTAGCCGGTTACCCGCATATCGCCAACTCCAAAAGAATGTGTGCTGAAACGGGTAGATCCAACACCGTTGTTCAGTTGCGAACGGCTGTTATTGGCGAAAGGCACATCAACAGCCAGCGACCACCGGGCATTGAAGATTCGGGTAAATGTTAAATCCTCAGTCTCCACATCATTGATAACGTTGGTGTGCTGAGCTACGCGCTGGTATTGCTGATCCTTTCCGACATAATGACGAAAGGAGGTATAATAGCGGGTATTGCTGTTGAACAGCCACTCCCCTTGTTTCAATACGCTGTCGGGGTGTTGTGCGTCCATTGTACAAAGGCCGCCGGTGCTGCGTATAGCTACGCAGCCCTGGGCCATTGCATTAGTATGATATAAAAAAGTGATGAAAGCAATAATGTAAAAGTGTTTGAATAAAATTTTCATGATTGTGATTTTAAGTAGTGTGTTAAAATGATTGATCGGTTTATTAAGTAGTTGATATTTTATAAGGTCTTCTCAAACTGATACCCGGCAAAACGAACCATAATGCCAGCAGAGTGCCATAACTTCCGCCCCTTTCTACCCATTCAAAAAATTCCCAATGTGGATAGAACAGCTCACTGCCCATTTTCCAGACCAGGAAGATGAATACGAGCGGGCGTATGGGCCGAATCAGTACCATCAGCGCCATAGCTATCTCGGCTATCCCGATGATGTGTGCCGTCGCCGCAGGGTCAGAAAAACCCAATGCCGCATACTGGCTCAGAATCCCTTTTTTCTCAATAAGATTCAGCCAGCCATGCCCGGTAAGCAGCAGGAATACGATCACCTGCAGGCACAAAGTAACCCTGCGCTGTAATTTGGCATTCATGGTCATACTTGGTTTTACCAGGGTAAACCACTCTCTTGTATTCTTAGTGCTTGTCCAGCATAAGATCAACAGGGTAAGCGGTGCACCGAAATTCCCGGCACGCTCAATAAATTCTGCAAAAGGTTCTCCCGACAAAGGGCGGAGCATCGCGGTTATAATACCCCATATCACCAGCCATCCCAGTATTACCCGCGTAGGGTAAATCAACAGGGACAGTCCCATCAAAACATCAATGCTTCCCAGCAAGGGCATCAGGTGATAAGCGGTATCGTGGCTAATTCCGAACACTCCGAAATAATTACACCATATTTCTTTGGTAATTATTCCGAATGTGCCGTGGCCGATAAAGCACATAGCCGATGCTATCCTTAAGGCATAGTAAATATTTTGTTCTTTAGTTAGCGGTCTCATACCAATAGTTTTTAATATCTCAGATATCCTGTATGG
>DASZWG010000271.1:0-6015 GCA_035546675.1 Mucilaginibacter sp.
GACGGACCGGCAGCGGTAGCGCTGAATCCCAAACCTGCCGATCACTCTTCGGAGGCTGTGCAAAAGGAAACCGATGGCTCCCTGTTCTGGAAAATGTCGGAAGGGAGAAAACCAATGCCGAGCTATAAAACAATGCTTTCCGAAAAGCAACGCTGGGAACTGGTAGATTATATCCGGACACTGGCAAGCCCACACAAAAAATAGTTAAATGACACCAAATATACTAAAACCTCAAAAAATGAAACCGATCAATAAAATAATCCTGTCGCTGTTGATAAGCTGCTGTTTTTTGCCATGGGTAAACAAGGCAAATGCACAGCAAACAGCCGCAGATTCTGCATTGCTCGACAGGGTTTCGGCCCTGGAACAGCAGGTAGCTGATCAAAAACCCGGCGAGAGCAACTTTATGGTCGCCGGACTGACAACCTTCGGGTTTGTGGGCAATAAAACCACCTTTACGGCTCCGGGCGCTGCCGGGCAGATCATGAAATCAAACAGCTTCGGCGATGCCGATCATTACGAACTGAGCCCGATGCTGTTGTGGAGGCATGGCAATAAGTTCCTGGTTGAATTTGAACCATCATTCGACGGAAGTTCGCTCGGCGTCAACTGGGCCAATGTATCTTATTTTGCCGCCCCCGGACTTATTATACACGGCGGCTATTTTGTGGTTCCGTTCGGCATTTATAATAAACGCCTGGCAGCCGGATGGATAGACAAACTTGCAGGCGACCCGAATGGGTTCGATCTGCCCGGAACGGATTTCGGTATCGGCATCAGCGGCGGCTTACCGTTGGGGAATATGAAATGGAGCTATGATATAAGCCTGACCAACGGCCTGCAACTGCTGCCCGACGGCGAACTGCAAAACGCAGGTATCGTGGATAACAACAAGGGTAAAATGATCAGCGGCAGACTTTCGCTGCTGCCATTCTCCAATTCAAGTCTTGAGATCGGCGTATCGGGCTTATACAGTAATGCAGGCGATGAAGGCTCGGCCTTCACCGGAGCTGATGTAACCATGTACGGGGCCGATATTAACTACGTAAAAACCTTCAACCCGTTCCTGGTCAATATCAAAGGACAATACAACAGGATCAATGTCGCAAGGCAGAATTTTGTAAACCCTGTAGATTCCACATCGATATATTCCTTCAGCAATATCACATCTTCGTCGTTTGCCCAGATATCTGTCAGGCCGATAGGGTCGGATAATACCTTTGTCAAAAACCTGGAATTTGCATACCGGTACTCAAATTACACTACGCCTTCACAATCAGCCTGGGGCCAGAATTCTTATGAAAATGATTTCGGGGTCGATTACTGGCTGAGCTGGAGAACCGTTTTGAAGTTCACCTATGCAAGGTCGCATTCGCTCAGCACTTCGGACGCCGCTGTCGGCGGCACTCCGGGTACTACGGATATAAACAGTATTTATCTTCAGTTTTCAATCGAATTTTAAAAGCTATTTAATATGAAAAAGATCAATTTAAAACGCAGGACCTGGATAATGATCGCGGGAGTGCTTACAGTAGCATCGATCATAATGAATAGCTGTGCCGAAAATCAGAAGATCGCAGCTAAAAGCGGCGCGCAGCTTTGGGCCGAAAATTGTCAAAGGTGTCACAATACTCCTTCACCGGCGACCTTTTCGCACGAACAGTGGATAACCGTTGGCATGCACATGCAAACCCGTGCCCAGCTTACCGATAAAGAAAGGGATAAGATAATTGCCTTCCTTTCGCAATAAGGCCAAACCAAAAAGGCTGCCCGTAACGGGCAGCCTTTTTTATTGCAGCATTTTTTAAGATCATTTTTTTGCTTCGCCTACTGCTCTTGCAGCTTCTTCGGCTGCCTGGGCCGAGGCGGTATCACTCATTTTAGCACGGGCTTCTTTAATGTTATTCAACTGGCCCACAATAAAAGGTCCTACGCCGTTGTATATTTTGTACTTCATGCCCACTTCTTTGATTTCCTCGATACCCTGCTGTGCATATTCGGGTTTGGAAACGCTTTCGGTCATGGCACAAAAACTCCGGATGATACCGAATTTACCGTTGATATCGGCATCCTTAAACTGCTTGTACACAAACGGCCATGCATCCGACGAACCGCTTGCGGCAAAAACCGAAACCATTGCCTGTGTCAGCGCACCGCTGTTGTCTTTCTCAAAGCCAAAGGCCAGTTTTAAGGCACGCGCCGAGTCGAGCTTACTGATAGCGCTCAGCGCCGCGCCCTGTACCGCATACGATTCACTTTTGATCGCATCATTATAAATATCCATATAAGCCGCGTCCTTCAGCTTGCCGATGGCGCTTATCGCAGCGGCTTTAACCAGCGTGTTGGCATCGGTCTTAGCCAGTTTAACCAGGATAGGCAGCGCTGCATCGTGTATTTCGGCAATATTCATTCGCAAAGCGCGGATGGTTTTCAGTCGCAGGCCGTAATATTTATCACTCAGGGCGGCGATCATGATCTGCTGCCCGGTTTTATCGGATTGTTTGGTTTGAGCAGCTTCTATCGCTTCAAAACGATCCATGTAAAGCGGGGCATGGGCATATTGGAAGGCAAATTCATCCAGCGTTTTGTTATCCGTTTTTTGGCAGAGGATGATCTTATCGCCGTCCACATTCACCAGGTCGGGTTTGGATGCCACGTCAAAAGTGAGGGTATCGCTTTTCCCGTCTATCCAAACTTTATGGCGCTCCGTTTTGCCGCCGGCGTAAATATCGATGGCCATCGGTATCTCGAAAACCTGGCCGTCCTGTTTCTGGTCGATGTAAACCGTCTCCTTTTTGGCGGCATCATCCCATTTATAGTTGATATCAAAAACCGGGTGACCGGCGCCGTAATACCACTCGTTGAAGAACCAGTTCAGATCACGGCCGCTGGCTTCTTCCATCGCCAGTCGCAACTGCTGTGCTTCGCCGTTTTTAAAGGCATTGGTTTTCAGGTAAATATTAAGCCCTTTATAAAAGGCGCCGTTGCCCAGATAATTACGGAGCATACCCAGTATACGCCCGCCTTTCTGATAAGTCACCACATCAAAAACGTCTTCCCTGTCATCATAATGGAAGCGAACCAGGTCTTTGGTAGCTGCCGACGGGTCCCTCAGGTATTCTTCCATATCCTGGTGATTTTGATCGGCGGCTACATCGGGTCCATACTTATGCTCGGCCCAAAGCGTTTCGCTGTAATTAGCGAACGATTCGTTCATGGTCAGGTTGCTCCAGCTTTCGCAGGTTACATAATCGCCAAACCACTGGTGGAACAGCTCGTGTGCGATGGTGCTTGCCGCAAAACCGTAATAAGCGTCGATAAGCTGGCGTTTGGTCTGGTTCTCAAATTCGCCGTGCAGGGTGGCCGTGGTATTCTCCATGGCGCCGCTTACATAGTCGCGCACTACGATCTGCGCATACTTGTTCCATGGATACCTGATGCCGGTGATCTTTGAATAGAAATCGATCATTTCCGGCGTCAATCCAAAAATATCCTTCGCATAGGGAGCATATTTGGGCTCCATGTAATAATCCACCGGTATGTTGCGCCAGTGATCGTGATAGATCTTAAAATCGCCCACAGCCATCATGAACAGGTAGGGCGATTGCGGCAGGTCCATCACCCAGGTATCGGTGCGGGTACCATTGTGGTTATCTTTTTTGGAGGCCAGCCTTCCGTTCGACAGCGTAACATATTTAGCCGGTACCGTCATGCTGATCTCGTCGGTTGTCTTTTGCTCGGGTTTGTCGATGGTCGGGAACCAGGCCGACGATGACTCGGTTTCGCCCTGCGTCCATATCTGTACGGGCTTGCCTTTTACGGTGCTGTCCGGGTTGATGAAGTAAAGCCCTTTGGCATCGTTGATAGCCGCGCTTCCCTTCACCTTCAGTTCATTCGGCTTCGAGGTATAATCGATATAGATCGTATATTTTTCATTGCTGTGATACACCTTGTCGAGTTGGATGGCCAGGCTCAGGCTGTCGTCGTACTTATACTTCAGCGGGATGTATTTGCCGCCTTTTACTAATGAAATGTTGTGGATATCCATGCCTTTGGCGTCGAGCCTGAGGGTATCGGTAGGATAAAAGTGGGGATGCAGCGTAACCCATTCCTTGCCATACATAAAACATTTCTTGTAATCGAAGCGGACATCCAGTTTGGTATGGATCAGGTCGTTGATCTTGGGAGGGGTGGCGCGGTAGATCTTCATCAGCGGATCGTCCGTTTTATCCGCCGTTTCCTGCGCGTGTGATGCGGTTAAGCTTGCCGCAAGCATGCCTGTCAGCACAAATGCAGAAAGAGATTTCAAATTTATCATGTTAATTATTGATTAGCATAGGGTTTCTTTCTCCATCCATGCAGATGACAGAATATTCAGTTAATATCGGGCTAAATTATGAGTTTTTTATTTAAAAGATAAGACGTTCAAAGGCCCCGGTAAGTTACAAGGCCGCCTTTATAAATGAACCAAAAACGTGCAGCAATTGTCCGTATCCGTACACCCTGATCCCTATATTTAATTATAACTATTTAATATACAGTAATTTAACCGGATGGCACGTATTTTATGTACAGGATAACAGGATTGTCCATCAAATTATATTACCATGATCAAAAACTACCTCAAAACAGCCTGGAGAAACCTGGTCAGTAACAAGACACATTCCGTTATAAACATTCTTGGATTATCTGTTGGTTTAGCATGCAGCCTGCTCATTTTTCTTTGGGTTCAAAACGAACTAAGCGTTGATGCTTTTTTTAAGAATAATAAAAGATTATATAAAGTTTACGAAAGAGAATATTACCAGGATCATATTGATGGCAACTACGATACACCAGGCCCGCTGGCGGAAGAGCTGAAGAAAAAAATTCCCGAAGTACAGGATGCCGTTATGATGGAGGAAAGCAATGATCAGACAACATTACAGGCCGGAGATAAAATATTAAAGGTTGACGGGACCGGCGCCAGTTCGGGGCTTTTCAGCATGTTTGGTTACCCGCTTGTGCAGGGCACTCCCTCATCGGCAATAGCATCAACGGAAGGCATAGCCCTCTCCGAAAAAACTGCCGATGCTTTTTTTGGCAGCCCGCAAAATGCAATGGACAAAACGATCCGTTTTGATAATAAAAAGGATTTCAAGGTAACGGCGGTTTTCAAAGACTTACCGGCTAATGCATCAAGGAAATTCGATTACGTCATCAGCTGGAAAGCTTTGGAACAAGACCAGAAATGGTTAACATCATGGTCAAACAGCGGCCCCTTAACGTATGTGCTGTTGCGGGAGCATGCGGACCCGGTATTGGCGGATAAGAAAATTACTTTTTTTCGTGACGCATACATACGCGACAGCAGCGCTGCCTATCATGCAGAACTCGGTCTGCAAAAGTTTGACCAGGTTTATTTACATAGCCATTTTGAAAATGGCAAAGTCTCCGGAGGCCGCATCGAGTATGTCCGGCTCTTCAGTATCATCGCCATTTTTATTTTGCTTATCGCCTGCATCAACTTTATGAACCTGACAACGGCGCGTTCAGTTAAGCGCGCAAAGGAAGTGGGTGTCCGGAAAGCCGTCGGCGCCATGCGTTCTATGCTGATCAAACAATTCATGAGCGAATCTTTAATGCTTACGGCGTTTGCCGTATGTATTGCTTTGCTGCTCATGATCTTGCTGCTCCCGATGTTTAACAGCATTACGCAAAAAAGGTTATCGCTGCCTTTTGATCAGGCTTCCTTCTGGTTTAACATTCTTATTATAACGTTGATTACAGGACTAATTTCGGGCAGCTACCCCGCTATTTATTTATCTTCTTTCAACCCTGTAAAAGTGTTAAAGGGCGTTACCCGGCTCGGAACAGGGGCAATATGGTTCCGGAAAGGCCTGGTCGTGTTTCAATTTGTCCTTTCGCTAACGCTGATCATAGGCACTATCGTAGTTTCGAGGCAAATTAGTTTTATTCAGAACAGGAACCTGGGATACGATAAAGAAAACCTTATTTATATTCCCGTAGAAGGGG
>DASZWG010000272.1:0-7105 GCA_035546675.1 Mucilaginibacter sp.
AAATATCGTTCCGATAGTTTGGCAAGTGCTTCGTCGCGGCTTAGTTCTAAGGACACTGGTATGCGTTCGTCCATCAATGCATATGTGAATTGTTTACCTTGCCTCGGGCCGCTGCAGATCAGCCGGCGCAGTTCCAGTTCCATCATGATATGTATAAACCGTTGTTCGTTAGTCGCGATACCGCCTTCTTTTAATGCTGTTGCGATCTCGTTCCGGGTTATATGCCTGCCTCCTTCGAGCAGTTTGGTAATGATATGTGTTGCCTTGCTGAATACAGCCTCGTCGAGCCCGAACGTCCGGTGCGCATGGACCACGCCGGCATGGATACGCGCCGCGGACAGATCCAGCATCCAGCGAACATCTTCTGCCGCCAAAAAATGCCATGTGGGGCGCATAACGTGGGTGCGGATAATATCGCCCCGGTTAAAAGCTTCTTCAATAAGCCGATCAGCGGCCCCTTTAAGTCGCTGACCAAGCGCCCATTTTGCCCCGGCATAGTCCTGGGCCTGCACTGCGCCAAGCCACCTTACGATATCTGCCGGTTGAGTAAGCTCAGGTTTAGCAAGATGCTGATTTTGTAATCGCAGCCGGTTGATGTCAAAGCCGGGCATCAGAAATCATCCCCTTCGTACCGGCTGAGCCGGTTGCGCAGCATGCGCATTTCCTCCTGGATGTCTTCAAGGCGCTGCAGCAAGTGCGTTACGGCCCCAATCCCTGCCACGTTGATCTCCAGTTCGTTGTGCAGCCGGATCATTTTTTCCAGTTTTTGCAGTTCAGACTCGGGAATGTAATCTGTGTGATTGATCACCTGTATTTCCACAAGGCCGGCCTCGTTGAGTGAATGGATCAGCGTATACTCCACATGGTGATAAGTGCAGAAATCTTTTGCGGTTATAAGTCCCTGGGTGGTCATGCTGTCAGGATTTTGATAATTCGGTGAACAACTGTTTTTGCTTTTCGGTAAGATTGGCGGGCAACTGTACACTATAAGTCACCAGCAGATCGCCTGCCTCGCCTTCTTTTTTATAAACTGGCATGCCCTTGCCTTTCAGCCTGATGGTGGTGCCGTTTTGCGTCTCGGGTGCTACTTTGATCTTCACTTTCCCGTTCAGGGTATCGATGGTTACTTCGCCTCCAAGTACAGCGGTATACAGGTCGAGCTTGACGGTGGTAAATAAATTAGCCCCATCGCGTTTAAAGTTAGGATCTGCCGCTATGGAAAATGTAATGTAAAGATCGCCGGCAGGGCCACCGTTTACGCCCGGTCCGCCATGCCCATTTATTTTGATGGTCTGGCCGTTTTCGATCCCGGCAGGAATAGTAATGCGAATATTTTTGCCATTTACAATAAGCGTCTGTTTATGCGTTTCGCTGGCTTCCTTCAATGAAAGATGCAATTCGGCATTGTAATCTTGACCGCGGTATTTGGCCTGCCTGCCGCTACTGCGTCCGCCCATGCCGCCGAACATAGACTGAAAGAAATCTGAAAAATCACCGCCGCCAAAATCTTCAAAACTTTCGAAGCCCTGTGTATGCCCTGTACCAAAGCCGGAATACTGCTGACCATGCGCCTGTTGCTGCCGGGCATATTTTTCGTATTCCTCGCCATGCTGCCAGTTCTCGCCGTATTTATCATATTTTTTGCGTTTCTCTGCATCGCTTAGTACTTCGTTAGCCTCGTTTATCTGCTGAAATTTTTTATTGGCCTCCGGATCGTTAGGATTCAGATCGGGATGATATTGCCGTGCCAGTTTACGGTAGGCGGTTTTGATGTCTTTTTCAGAAGCATTTTTGTCCAGCCCGAGTATTTTGTAGTAATCAATAAATGCCATTGTACGGGAATTAACCTTTAACAGGGGGTATCAGTTTTATAACTATAAAAATAAGACACAATACTTAAGAATCAACCCGGAAATTTCAGGATTTATTGATTTTTGAATGGCTATGTCAATCTTTGGTTTGGGCGCGTGGTGTTTTAAAAAATGTGAAGCATTGACTTCTGTAATACGCCGGTTATTTCGACAGGCTTAAGTAAAGGCGGTTTATTGTCGTAACGTTTATCGTTTAGTTGTTCATTTTTAATTATTTGTAAATCAACAAAATATGATTTAAAATGCGATGATTTTTACTTAGTGTAAAAATTACACTATTATGATAAAAAAACATACATTTCTCCTCATCTTTGCACCATGATTAAACCAGTCATCACACACAGTCAGCGATTAGTTCTGAAAGGTGAGTTTGAGCCGGTTTAACGAACAAAGTTTAAATAACAAAAAAGATGAAAACCAGAATTTTATCCATCGCCCTGCTGCTCGTTGCAGTTGCAGGACTGAATATGAAAACTTATGCTGCTCCGTTCACTACGAACTACACAATCCTTGATGATATCAAAAATATCAGCAAGATCGAAGTTCACGGAAATGTAGAGTTATGCATTTCGAACAGCAGCGCCGAAAAAGTAACAGTTTACAATAAATATTATTCGGAAGATGCATTGGTGCAAAACCGTAATGGGGTGCTACGCATATCTTCTTACGGACCTGAAAAATTAATCGTATGGGTCGCTTCCGAAAACCTGCGCGCAGTTTCGGCATGGGACAACGCCGAAGTAAAATCGTTCGGAGATGTTTCCAGGATCGATTTCAGCATCGACCTGCACAATAACTCGGCCGCTGATCTTAAGTTCGATGCCTTCAGCGCTCATGTCAACCTGTTTGACAGCGCCCGTATCGAATTGAGCGGCCATGTTTACGAATTTGGAGTAAACCGCAGCTTGGGCTCAATGGTAACCGATAACGACTTTTCGGCCGACCATAATACTGAAAATAATGTGATCGATTACCCGCAAAATGTACAGGTTACCGGTCTTGAATAAAACTTTTTCATAATAGTTGGTTTATAGTGTTTAGTTGAAGGCTGCCCCGGGATTCCGAGGCGGTCTTTTTTGTTTAGGGCATAAGAAGATTGAATTGTTAGATTTCCCTTTTTTGATCTTGTTCTCATTTGTACATTTAGCTTCTTAACAAAACCCTCTATGGACACCAGTATTTTCAAATTTTTCGCTGATATACCTGTTAAGGAAGTCGCACCTGGATATTATTCCAAATTGATACATACCGACCACAATACGATCAATTTTATCGAAGTGGCTGCGGGCCGCGCGGTGCCGCGGCACAAGCATATACACGAGCAATATACGTTTGTGCTGGACGGTAAGTTCGAACTAACCGTTAATGATGTGCCGCAGGTACTTGATCCGGGTATGTATGCGCTTATCCCTTCGGAGGCTTATCACAGCGGTATTGCAGTAACCGACTGCAAATTGCTGGATGTTTTCAGCCCGGTGAGGGGAGACTACCGTAATTTGTAAAGCGGCAGCAAGTATAACCTGTATCATTTGTGACATTGGCGGCAAAAAATTAGGTTTGGGGTTTTAAAATCCTGTATGACCATAAGCCCTGCGACACCAGCCGACGCCAGCGAACTTACCGCACTTGTTAACAGCGCCTATCGCGGCGAAACGGCCACCAAAGGGTGGACCAGCGAGGCTCATTTGCTTGACGGTGTTCGTATCAACGAACCGACCATGTCCGGTTATCTGTGCGAGCGAAAGACGACCATATTAAAATATATCCACTCTGACGGGCACATTATCGGTTGTGTGTACCTGAACGTAAACAAGGACCGAAGGCTGTACCTGGGGATGCTCACCGTATCGCCCGTTATGCAGGCCAACGGGATAGGCCGCCAGTTACTGCATGCAGCCGAGATGTGGGCTGTAAGGCAGCGGTGTAAAGTGATCTTTATGACCGTGATCACCACGCGAACCGAGCTTATTGGCTGGTATGGCCGGCGGGGATACAGGGATACCGGTACAGTCGTACCGTTCCCGGTTGATCCCAGGTTCGGGATACCTAAGCAGCACATTGAACTTGCAGTGCTCGAAAAAGAGATTTGAAACCCTGATTATAACGGCAACAGTAAGGACAATACTTCGGCCAAATGTTCCGCATGCCTGAAATTGACATGGTCCAGCCTCGCCTCAACGTGCTCATGTGCCCAGGTGATATGATAGGGTACATGAATGCCATGCCCGCCGATGTTGATAACCGGTATCACATCAGACTTGAGCGAATTGCCTACCATCATAAATTCCTCAGGCCGGATGTCGAGATGACGGATCAGTTTCAGATAATCCTCTTCCTTCTTATCCGACATGATCTCGATATGATGAAAGTAGTGAGTTAGGCCCGATTTTCGAAGTTTTCGCTCCTGGTCGAGCAAGTCTCCTTTAGTTGCAACAACAAGACGGTAATGCCCTTTCAGCGCCTCAAGCACTTCTTCAACATTTTCTAATAGCTCAATAGGTTCGTTCAGCAGATCCTTGCCGTAACCGATGATCGTTTCAATAGCTTCAACGGGTATTGTTCCCCCGGTAACCTTAATAGCAGCTTCTATCATCGACAGGATATAGCCTTTAATACCGTAGCCATAAAGCGCCAGGTTTTCGATCTCGATCTTCAGCAACTCGCGTGACAGTGTATGCTGGGGCATAAAGGTTTCGAGCAACTCACAGAACTTTTTTTCGGTGTTCTGAAAATAAGGCTCGTTGATCCAAAGGGTATCATCAGCGTCGAAAGCAATAACTTTTATATCCATTCTTTAACAATACAGATGTGCAATTATAAATCTTTGAAATTTTCCGGGAAAGAAATATCTTTATGTTTCATTATTATAGCGATAAGAAACGAAGCGTTTATAACAATTCAACCTAACCTTATATGGCAAAAAAATACCCTTTCTCATTTCTGTTTCTGATTTTAGGTTTTAGCATGTTGTTTTTTGTATCATCATGTAAAAAGGACTCATCCGGTAACCAGGTTATTCCATCGTCATCCACGCCTAAACAACTCGGGCTTTACGAAGCTGATTCGTCAATATACAGGGAGCTTGACATCATGGTTGCCAAGATCGGCACACAGGCTGTTGATTTTAACCTGGTGTTCGATACCGGTTCGGGTGGTATGGTGATCGATGCGCATGGCATTGTTCCCTCTTCGATGATCACTGATGCCGGTTTCAGCTTTTCGGGCGATTCTACTGTGGTAGATGGCATAACGATCACAAATCAAACCTCAATGGTCGAATACGGTGACGATAACAATACGATCAGTAAGGTATACGGCAACCTGGCCTATGCCAATGTCACCATCGGCGATTCGAATGGCACTATCGTGGTTAAAAGACTTCCGTTCTTTCTCTATTTCAAATCTGTTGACGGCAAAGGCAACCCGATCAACCCGCATGAATTCGATGTAATGGGTGTTTCGTCCGAATATGATATTACTTTTTCAAACGGGGTATACATTACAAGTCCGTTCAGCTATTATAATGTGGGTACAAGCCTGAAAAGAGGATTCAAAATGGCTGCGCTTGGAGCCGGTAATTTTTCGTTAAGTGGTACCAGCGTACCCGATGTTATTACGCTAGGACTAACACAGTCCGATCTGGGAAATTCGGGCTTTAAAACAACACAGCTGGTTTTTGTCGGCGGCCAGGGCTATATCCCGGTTATTTCCGGTTCGATAGGTCTGGTTAACGACAATGTTCCTGCCGAAATGATCTTCGATACCGGTACCGAGCCTTATACTTACATCGAGGACCCTAATGCACCCTCCGGTATTTTCGTGCTGCAGCCTAATAATCGTGTGTCTATTCAGACCAGCACAGGGTTTAATTACGGTTATACCGTTACCGCTAAAGATAATCTGACAGTAGTAGAAAATCCGAATTATTCCGGCTCGTCGATTTCGGTCATAAGTCTCGATTTTTTTCTTCAGAACGAGTATTTCCTTGATTTTGACGATCACGTAGTTGGCCTAAAGAGTAATTGACACAGCATTTCTGCATATACTATCTGCATCCTCATCTTGCCGTAAAATGCACGACAATGTGTACGATATTTATTACTCATCAAAACAATCGGCGTGTTTCAGGATTATTCAATTATCCGGGCTGGCATAATAAATCCGGAAAACCGAAGTTAATGTACTGTTAATCATTTCCCCGAAAAATATGAGCTATAAATACCTGTGTAATGGTTTGCCCGCTACCCTGATGCTATGTTTTTTGTTTGCTGTAAGTTCATGCAAAAAGGATAGTAATAACAGCGGTGGTTCCAATGTAACTCCGCAGGCTACACCGAAAAAGATCGGCTTATACGAAGCGGATTCATCTATTTACAAAGAACTCGATATTGTGATCTCGAAAATAGGCACTCAGTCGGTACAGTTCGGCCTGGTGTTCGATACCGGTTCAGGCGGGATGGTGATCGATGCACATGGCGTGGTTCCTGCATCTATGCTCACCAGTTCAGGCTTCAATTTTACCGGCGATTCAACAGTGGTTGATGGCATAACCATTACTAATAAAACTAATATTGTCGAGTACGGTGATGATGCCAATACGATTGATAAAGTGTACGGCAACCTGGCTTATGCATCAGTAACAGTCGGCGATCAATCCGGGAACATTGTTGTTAAACGCCTTCCGTTTTTCCTGTATTACAAGGCGGTGGACTCAAAAGGCAATAGCTTCGATCCGCACGAATTTGATGTGTTCGGTGTATCGCCGCAGTATGATATTACTTTTTCAGGCGGGGCATATATCACTAGCCCCTTTAGTTATTACACTCCTGGTACTGGCCTTACCAGCGGATTTAAAATGGCGGCTCTGGGTCCATCTAATTTTTCACTCAACGGCACACTTGTTCCCGATGTGATCACACTCGGACTAACGACTTCAGATCTTTCGTCGTCGGATTTTACCATGAACCAATTGTCTTATTACCCGGGTAATGGTTATGTGCCTTACCTGCCGGCAAGCATTACGTACAACGGTAAAACGGTTTCGGGCACGGTGATCTATGACACTGGTACCGAGCCTTACAACTATCTGGAAGACAATACCGCCGCAAAAACCATCACACAATTACCGGAGAATTCTTCAGTCAGCATTACAACCACTTCGGGTTTTAATTATGGTTATACTACCAGTGCAACCGATTACCTGACTTATGTAGAGAATCCTTCCAGTTCGGGTA
>DASZWG010000273.1:0-11093 GCA_035546675.1 Mucilaginibacter sp.
GGGTACAGGATGGCGATCAGGAAATAAACGAACCCCGCGGCGCCTTTACTGCCTTTGGGCAGCACGATCGTCGCCAGTATAGACAGCAGGCCTACGAACACATTCAATATATTGATGTACATCTGGCTTTTGGTCTCGAACAATTCAAAAGGTGTAAGTTCGAGCCGTTTGGCATGATCCAGCGCGTGTTTATACATCAGGAAAAACAGCAGGTAAATGAGTATGTAGCCTGTATTGTAAACATACATCAGCGTGGGCACCTGGTCAAGCCGTATCATCGGCAGTTTGACGCCATTGCTGAGGTAGGTATTGTCGGCTGAAAATACCAGCGTAAACAGGAACTTGAGCGGGTAGGTGTAGGTAAGCACCAGAAACAGCAGCACGCCGTTCAGGAAAGTAGTGTAGGCATCCACCAAACCAAAGCGCCTGAAAAAGATGTTCTGGTTGTTCCAGATCAGGAACAGCAGGGCAAAACAAACCCCGAAACTGACAAAACCCTTCATGGTCTCGAAAAGCTCGTCGAACGATTTGGGCACTTCGAGCGAAACGATGATCAGCGTAACGGCAAAGGCAAAAACCGCATCGCTGAAAGTTTCTAAGCGCGTAGGTTCGTGGCTGCGCCAGCGGATGGAGTTTTTTGAAAGTTTAGCGGCTTTTTTTCTTAGCATGGGGTTTATCTTCTAAAACTACAATTTTTCCGTTAACCCATTTGTGCAGTTTTTGAAACTTAGGCCTTTTACGCCAGTATCGCCATTGTTGCAAGGTAATATCCTGAATGCCTTCATCGTCAAAGTCTTCATAATATACCTGCAGGGATTTAGGGTCGATAGCCAGCCAAAAGTATGTCCGAAATATGTCGGGATATGATACCCCGATCTGGAAACGATAAACCTTGAAAGAAGAATCGGGTGGGTTTATCGTAATGTCCGGCTTATCTCCTTTTGCTTTAACGGCAGCATAAAAATCTTTAATCTCAGGTAAAGATTTTAGTTCTCCAAAAACAAGTTTTTCAGTTTTTGTTTTGGGTTTGAACGACGAAAGCATGTCGTCGTCTTGTCCGAAGCAAGAAATCGAAATACATAAGAGAAAAATTAAGATTAAGGGTTTCAAAGCAGGATAACTTAATGCACACCTAAAACTAACACTTTCCCGGCTCTGTACAAAGCAGCTTCGTGTTGTATTTGCTTCTTTTGGGCGGGTGACAGATGCTTTACGATCAGCTTATCCAGGTTAGGCTGACCGGCATCCACCCAGGCCGAAAACCAGTAACTGCCGATCTCCAGTATAGCCGAACGCATACGCCGGGCAACCATTCCCTTCAATGCATTTTGATATGCCCGGGCATAGGCGACGGAATAGTCTTTGTACGTTTTGCTGCCATGCTTTACCATTTCGTATTTTTTATCCTGCGGGAAGGTCCGGTCTACGCTTCGCTCAAAGCGCAATACCGAATCGACGGCTTTGAACGACGACCGGCAAATTTTGAAAGCCTCGTTCAGCGGGTTTTCGATATAACGTGCTTTGCCCGCGTAATAATAGTAGTGATCGCTGAACAGTTCGGGTATGCGGCTTTCCCACAGGGCATGTATGCCTTCCTGGTGAGTTAGCTGCCCGTCGTAGTTCATGGTCAGGTGAAGCGGTACATGGGCGTCGGCCAGGTAATGCCCCAGGTTGGCCGATGTTTTCAGGATATCGGTAGTATCATGCCGTTTAAAGGCATCCACCAGCCGGTAATACTGGTATTGGATTTCCCACGGAACGGTGCCGTATTTTTTGATCGTATCTTCCGAATATTTTTTAACGGCATCTTTCCACTTCACAGGCAGCGCCATAAAGGGCCGTTTGCCATAACGGTCGGCATCGAGGAAATGCCTCGGCGCTTCCAGCGAATCCACATAGCGCTTTTTATCCGGGTCGACAGCATGTTCAGTAATGAAATCGATATTGGCCTCGTAAAAACCGGACATGCCCTTAGGCAGTGTAAAAACAGCCAGCCGGTTGATCCTTTTATGCGCAAAAAAGCCCCAGGAGGAAAGGGTTGTTATGGTTATAATTGCGATAAAGGTTCTGATCGAGGCTTTCACAACTCAAATATGCCGTTTATTGTTGTAAAGTTGTAAGGTTGAAATGTTGTAAGGTTAATAAAGAATATGCAGACAGCCCAATATTCCAACTTTACAACCTTCCAACAAAAAAACAAAACCCATTGACAATAATAAAAAATCACCCTATATTTGCAGTCCGAAAAATAAAACAGGATAATTAGCTAAACATGGCAAATCATAAATCGTCGATAAAAAGGATAAGGGCAAATGCTGCGAAGCGTCTGCGCAACAGGTATCAGGCTAAAACCACCAGGAATGCGATCAAGAAACTGAGAGCATCTGCTACCAAGGCCGAAGCAACCCCGCTTCTGTCAAAAGTTATTTCGATGCTCGACCGTTTGGCTAAGAAGAACGTGATCCACAAGAATAAAGCCTCGAACAATAAGTCGAAACTGACGAAGTTTGTTAACGGCTTAAAATAAGATAAGATTTTTCCTTTGTTAAATGGCGATGGGTCAAAAGCTCATCGCTATTTTTTTGGTGTGATTGAAGGATTATAATAATAAAAGTGATAATATTATCCTTGTAAATCCTTTAATCATTTAATCGTGTCCAAACCTTACCACGAAAATAAGATTAGCATCAAGGCCTGGGCCGAAGAGGACCGTCCGCGCGAAAAGCTGAGCGCACAGGGACGAAGGGCCCTGACCGACGCCGAACTGATCGCCATTCTGATCGGCTCGGGCAGTGATACAGAATCGGCCGTCGAACTGAGCAAACGCATCCTGCACCATTACGGTAACGATCTGAATAAACTGGCTAAAGCCGGTATCAATGATTTGTGCAATTTTCGCGGCATAGGCGAAGCAAAGGCAATTTCAATCATTGCCGCGCTCGAGATAGGCCGCCGGAGGAACGATACGGAAGAAAAGCCGGCCGAATATATCCGCAGCAGCAAAGACGCCTACAACCTGATGCGCCGCCACATGGTCGACCTGAACCACGAGGAATTCTGGATGCTGCTGGTCGGCCGTTCGGGAAAAGTGCTGGGCAGGGAACTGGTGAGCAAAGGCGGGCTATCCAACACCATCGCCGACCCGAAGATCATTTTCAGCATAGCGCTGCAAAACCAGGCTTCGGGCATCATCCTGGTACATAACCATCCATCGGGCAGCCTGAAGCCGAGCCAGTCGGATATCGACTTAACGAAAAAGCTTTCTTCAGCAGGACGGCTGCTCGAAATACAGGTGCTCGATCATCTCATCATCGCCGACAGCGGGTACATGAGTTTTGGGGATGAAGGACTGTTGTGAGGTCAGAGTTTTTGCAGATAGGGTTACCTTAATCAAAATTTTGGATTAATATAAATCATAGTCGGTAATGATTAAGCTATATGTCCTATATTTTGTATTTGGGTTTTATATGCAGTTCGAAAGTTTTTCCATTTGGATTTTTTCAGCTTTCAATGGTGGCGATACTTTTATTACTTATATGGCGATGATTTCGTCGGCTGTTTTATTTTCAACCGCTTCAGTCCTTTCCCTACATCGTATTAAGTTAGCTGCAATTTTGGGCATTGCCGCTCTGATTGGAGTTTTTCCATTCGGCATACATTGGTTATTATACCGATATGAATTTGAGTCACCGATGATAAATGGAATAGAAAATCAAATAGTTTTATTAGCAACAGTCCTTTACATAATAAGTGTATTCTATTCGGTCAAATATATAGTAAACTACAAGCATGTTAGAATGATTATTTTAAAGCGGCCATTCAAGCTATTTTTGACCTGTTTACCCCCTGTCTTACTATTGATATTTATAATTTTAGGTTTTATAAATCCGTGATAGCATAATATTTAATTAGATAATCACAGCAAATCCGAAATCCGAAATTCGACATTCGAAATAGCTTTCGCCTTTTACCTTTAACCTTTTGCCTCCAAACCCTATCTTTGCCGAATTATTTTGCTGCAATGAAGATATCCTATAACTGGCTGAAACAATTTATTGAAACCAATGGATCACCCGAAGAACTGTCGCAGATACTGACCGGGATAGGGCTTGAAGTGGAGAGCCTGGAAAGGGTGCAGGCTGTTCCCGGCGGACTGGAAGGGCTGGTAATCGGCTATGTGAAGGACCGCTGGCAGCACCCCAATGCCGACAGGCTTAGCCTCACCAAAGTAGATATCGGTACAGGCGCCGACCTGCAGATCGTCTGTGGAGCGCCCAACGTGGCTGCAGGGCAAAAGGTAGTTGTAGCGCCTGTGGGTACGACGGTACACCCCACCGGCGGCGAACCGTTTAAGATCAATAAATCGAAGATACGCGGCGAGGAGTCGGAAGGGATGATCTGTGCGGAGGATGAGATCGGGCTGGGCCATTCGCATGAGGGTATCATGGTATTGCCCGCTGATGCGCCCATAGGCATGCCCGCTAAAGCATATTTTAAGCTGGAAGATGACTTTTTGTTCGAGATCGGCCTGACGCCAAACCGCGCCGACGCAGCCTCGCATTTCGGAACGGCGAGGGATATCGCGGCTTTTACCCGGACAAAGGCGATCAAACCCGATGTTTCAGGCTTTACTATCGACAATCATGACCGCACTATCGCGGTTACGGTTGAAAATTCTGAGGCTTGTCCCCGGTATTCGAGCCTGGCTATCACCGGGATCGAAGTAAAGGAATCGCCCGGCTGGCTCAAAAAGCGGCTGGCTGTGATCGGCATACGTTCGATCAACAACGTAGTGGATGTGACCAATTATGTGCTGCACGGCATCGGCCAGCCTTTGCATGCCTTTGATGCGGACGAGATCGCCGGCGGTAAGGTGATCGTTAAAACCTGTCCCGAAGGAACGCCGTTCACAACGCTTGACGGTGTTGAACGTAAGCTTTCGGCTGAGGACCTGATGATCTGCAACGCCGATAAACCGATGTGCATAGCCGGGGTGTTCGGCGGTATCGGATCGGGCGTAAAGGAAACGACCAAAAACGTATTTCTCGAAAGCGCTTACTTCAACCCGGTTTGGGTGCGTAAGACGTCCAAAAGACACGGGCTCAAAACCGATGCTTCGTTCCGCTTTGAGCGGGGCACCGATCCGGATATGACCGTTTTTGCGCTTAAACTGGCGGCCCTGCTGATCAAAGAAGTTGCCGGAGGCACGGTATCATCCGAGGTTTCAGATATTTACCCGGCGCCGGTCAAGCCTTTTGCTGTGGATATCACTTACCGGAATGCAGACCGGCTGATCGGCAAGCATATTTCACCGGATGAGATCAAATCGATCCTTGAGTCGCTGGAAATAAAGATAGTGAGCGAATCGGCCGAAGGGCTTTCGCTCGAAGTGCCGCCTTACCGGGTAGACGTTACCCGCGATGTGGATGTAACCGAGGAGATTCTCCGTATTTACGGTTATAACAATATCGAAATACCAACCCAGATCAGGGCGTCGCTGAATAATTCGGTACGGCCCGAAAAGGATGCCGTTCAGAATATTATTTCAGACCTGCTTACCGCCAATGGGTTCAGCGAAATATTGTCCAACTCGCTGACCAGGTCGGCTTATTCGGAGGACATGGATCATGCGGTGAAGATACTGAACCCCTTAAGCACTGACCTGGATGTGATGCGCCAGACCATGTTGTATTCGGGCCTGGAAGCCATAGCCTACAATCAAAAACGGAAGAATGCCGATCTGAAGTTTTATGAATTTGGTAAGGTATATGAACACCGTGACGACAAATACAACGAATTTCAGCGCTTTTCACTTTTTATGAGCGGCGCCAACACGCCCGAACAATGGAGCGGAAAACAGGCCGGGGTAAGCTTTTATAACCTCAAGTCATTTGCCGACGGGCTTATTGAGAAATTAAACATCAGGGATTTTACGGTTGAGGATGCTGAAAGCAGCGAACTGTCGTACGGATTGCAATACGGCAGAGGCAATAAAGTATTGGTAAAGTTTGGCGAAGTATCGGCCCGGGCGCTGAAAAAGGCCGATGCTGACGGACCGGTATTCTATGCTGATTTTAATTTTGACGCGATACTGGGCTCGGTAAGAAAAAACAAGATCGTTTACCGCGAGGTATCAAAATTCCCGGCTGTAAGGCGCGACCTGTCCATGCTGGTGGATAAAGCGACGAAATTCCGTCAGTTGCAGCAGATCGCGCAGCGTTCGGAGCGGAAGCTGCTGAAAGATGTCAATGTATTCGATGTTTACCAGGGTGATAAGCTGCCGGAAGGTAAAAAATCTTATGCCTTAAGTTTTACTTTACAAGACGAAGAAAAAACTTTGACAGACAAGGCTATAGATGCAGTAATGCAAAAATTAATTTATACCTTCGAAAAGGAAGCAGGAGCGGAGGTGAGGAGGTAGTTATTGAATGACTGAATTATTGAATTATCGATTTAAGACCTGTACCATTCAATAATTCATTAATTCAATAGATCAGTAATTAATAATGGCATCGTTATCCGAAGAATTAAATAAAGTAATTGAAAAAACGGAACGCCTGATAGCGGTTTGTTCGGCATTGCAGGAGGAGAACGACCTGCTGAAGCTCGAAAACCAGTCGCTTTCGACGGCGCTGAATGCCAGCAAGGACAAGACAAAGGACCTGGAGGAGCGGCTTCGTGTACTGAAAATGGCCAAAAGCTTCTCTGAGACCAATGAAAAAGCCCTTGACATCAAACAAAAAATTAACGAATTTGTGCAAGAAATTGATAAGTGTATTGTATTGCTGAAAAAGTGATACGAATAGTGAATAGCTCAAATGGGAGAAATCTCAATAAAAATAAATATTGCTGACAGGGTTTACCCGTTAAAGGTAAACATGGAGGAGGAAGAAATAATACGCAGGGCGGCTAAGCTGATCAATGATCGTATAAAAGAATACCAGGAAAATTATGCGGTCAGGGATAAGCAGGATCTGTTATCGATGTGTGTATTGCACTACGCAACATCATCGCTGAAATCAGAAAAGCGGATGATGAGCGAAGACACCGACGTGGCGGATAAAGTTTATCATCTCGATCATTTGCTGTCCGGTTTTTTCTCTAAGTAATAACGTTCTTTACACATACAGAGCAATTAAGATTTAACCGCAGTTAAATTTTAGGTTTCACTATTAAAAACTTAACGCTTCAATATCGGCGGACCGAAAAGGTGTACGTTACTTGCTGGTATTTAACGCAACCGTGGTCCCAATGTCCGGGTCAGAGGTTTTTCAATACATGACACTTAAAGATTAGTTGCGGTTTTTTTATTTATAAACTTAAAGAATGAACGGAATACTATACGTGATTATCGGCCTTCTTGTTGGAGGGCCCATAGGGTTCGTGGTAGGCCGGGTCCTGCTCAGGAAATTATTCAAAGACCAGGAGCAGGCGGCCCAGAACAAAGTGAAAAAAATACTGAAGGATGCGGAGAACGATGCCGAAATACTCAGGAAAAACAAATTGCTGGAAGCCAAGGAAAAATTCCTGCAGATGAAGGCTGAACATGAGCAGGAGATCAATTCAAAAAATAATGCCATTGCCCAGCGCGAAAATGGTGTAAAACAAAAGGAACAGTCCTACAATCAGAAACTCGAAAACCTGAGCCGTAAGGAAAGCGAAATGGAAAACGTGCGCAGGAACCTGGAAAAGCAGATCGAGCTGGCCGGTAAAAAGCAGGAAGAAGTAGAGCATCTGAAACAGCAGCATGTGCAGCAGTTGGAAACCATTGCAGGTCTTTCGGCTGAGGAAGCCAAAAATCAACTCGTAGATAACCTGCGCGAAGAGGCCCGCAGCAAGGCTATGGCGCAGATCAAGGATATTGTAGACGACGCCAAGCTGACAGCTACCAAAGAGGCGAAAAAGATCGTTATCCAAACCATACAGCGCACGGCTACGGAAAGCGCCATCGAGAATACTGTATCTATTTTCAACATCGAAAATGACGAGATCAAGGGCCGTATCATCGGGCGCGAAGGCAGGAACATCCGCGCACTGGAGGCTGCTACCGGGATCGAGATCATCGTTGACGATACGCCCGAAGCGATTATCCTTTCAGGGTTCGACCCGGTAAGGCGCGAAATTGCGCGCCTGGCTATGCACCGCTTAGTGACCGACGGCCGTATCCACCCGGCGCGTATCGAGGAGGTGGTTGCCAAAACCCGCAAGCAGATCGAAGAAGAGATCGTTGAAATAGGGGAGCGCACGGTGATCGATTTAGGTATTCATGGTTTGCACCCGGAGTTGATCCGGATGGTGGGCCGTATGCGTTACCGCTCATCATACGGGCAAAACCTGCTGCAGCACTCGCGCGAGGTTGCCAATTTCTGCGCTACGATGGCAGCTGAATTAGGGCTGAACGTAAAGCTGGCTAAACGTGCGGGTTTACTGCATGATATCGGCAAAGTGCCTGACGATAACCCGGAACTGCCGCACGCTATCCTGGGTATGCAGCTTGCCGAGAAATACAAGGAACACCCCGAAGTCTGCAATGCAATAGGCGCCCACCACGACGAGATCGAAATGACCTCGCTGCTGTCGCCCATCATACAGGCCTGCGACGCTATATCAGGTGCGCGCCCCGGCGCACGCCGCGAGGTAGTTGAAAGTTATATCAAGCGATTGAAAGAACTGGAGGATCTTGCGCTGTCATACCCGGGCGTCGAGAAAACATTTGCGATACAAGCCGGGCGTGAGCTGCGCGTGGTGGTTGAAAGCGAGAAAATATCGGATGCGCAGTCGGAAATACTGGCTGCTGATATATCCAACCGTATACAAACCGAAATGACCTATCCCGGCCAGATCAAAGTGACCGTGATCAGGGAAACACGCTCGGTAGCGTTTGCGAAATAGACCCCTCCCAAACCCTCCCCGGAAGGGGAGGGTTTATAATTTTATACCTTGGCAAATCAGAAATTAAAAAAGGCAAATGCCACAGTTAAGGCAAAGGCGCCTCAGCGGCCGGTTGACCGTTATTTTGACCAGTATGCTGAAAGTCACCGGAACCCGGTCAACAAGCTGATCCACTGGATATGCGTTCCGCTGATCGTATTCAGCTTAATGGGGCTTACCTGGGCCATCCCTTTTCCGCACCTCGGTTTTTTAGGCTCATACAATGGTTACTTCAACTGGACCTCGTTCCTGATCGCCTTCAGCATTTATTTTTATTACCGGCTTTCGCCCTTGCTTTCCTACGTGATGCTCCTGTTGCTGTTGCTT
The DNA here is from genome assembly GCA_035546675.1 of Mucilaginibacter sp. Classification (GTDB taxonomy): domain Bacteria; phylum Bacteroidota; class Bacteroidia; order Sphingobacteriales; family Sphingobacteriaceae; genus Mucilaginibacter. The sequence continues at coordinate 9,259 of DASZWG010000273.1, forward strand.
TCAAGCTACCTGATCAGCTTACTGGTCGATTGGCATAATGCAGGTGGGCCGGATCTTTGGCTGATTAGCGCCGTTATTTTTGCCGCGGCGTGGGTTGGGCAATTTATCGGGCATAAAATAGAAGGCAAAAAGCCTTCGTTTCTGGATGACTTGCGGTTCCTGCTCATCGGCCCAATTTGGTTGATCCACTTCATCTTTAAGAGATTCGGGATCAGGTATTAAAGCTGCTAAATGCTGTTGATGATAATGATCTCCAGCGCATCTGTCACATTTTTGCATTTATTTTCCGATGCCTCGAGTGAATAAAGGATATCCCGGTTTTTGATCAGGGTAATCGCATCTTTTTCGTGCGCAAATAAATCGGCCAGGGCATGATAATACGTATTGTCGGTTTGATGCTCATACTCCTTTACCCTGCGGCAGGTTTCCAGCAAAGCGGGCGGATCAGATAATTTCCCAAGGGCATAAACCAGTTTTTTGATCTCTTTGCAGGAACTTTTAATATAGTTCGTCATTTCGGCTATAGGCGGAATAAACTTTTCAACGTCGTACAACTGCATCCTGCCTGTGGCTTCCTGTATGTTATCCGCAACGTCGTCTATTACCGATGCCAGCAGATGAATATCCTTGCGGCTCAACGGAGTGAAGAAAACCTTATCGAGGGCCAGGTATATTTTATGGGTGATGTCGTCGCCCGTTTCTTCCAGCGTGTTGATCTGCCGGTAAAGCGGTATGCGCTCTTCTTCCGTATCGGCCGCTACTAATTTCTCCAGTAGTTCAGACATTTCGACCATATTATTTACCGCCTGGTTAAATAAACCATAAAATAATGACCGATAAGAGAAAAAATCGCGGAAGATGTTACGCATAACCTGTTTTTGGAAAGCCAAAAGTACGCCTGGTATATTAAGTATATATTAACTCAGGAAAAACATGAATTAATATTCAGTTCGAATAGGGTGTTTTTTAACTAAATATTTAAGTATCTGATTTTTATAGTGTTGCAGTGTTTATTAACTATTAATTATTCAATTTAACTTCTCCATTTTCAGCCAAAGTGCCGATATGACCGGTTGATATTACCAAATGTTAATTATGATTTAACATTAACGTAATGTGGGCTGCGCACTTTTGAACCGAAATTTAATTTAACCTCACCCAACATGAAAAGAATCTTTACAAGAACTGCATTTACGGTTATGTTTTTTGCCCTCTTGTCGGCGGCATTAAACAGTAATGCACAGACACTGGCATCTGCCGAGAAGCTCGAAAAGAAAGCAACAACAGATGCCGTAACAACTAAAGCAGATAACAAAACGGTAAAATCCGATTCTTCTGCTACCCAAACAACAGATGCCAAAGCTACTACTGCAAAACCTGCTGACGACAATTGGAAACCAACCAGGAGAATTTGGGGTTACACTTTCGGCGATTTTTATTACAAAGCGCACGGTGATCCCCTGAACCGCGGCGGTTCAAACCAATATACCGGTATCAACCAGTATCGTAACGGTTTCCAGTTCCGTCGTATTTATCTTGGGTATGATTATGACATCAACAAGAAATTTTCGGCAGAATTATTATTAGCTGCTGAAGATAACTTTGCAACTAACTCCATCAACGGGTCAACAGCATCTACCAGCGGCGACCTGTTAACTGATAACAAATTCAGCTTTTATATCAAGCTGATGAATATCAGGATCCATGACCTGTGGAAAGGTACCGACCTGGTTGTAGGGCAGGTAGCAACCCCCGCCTTCCCGATGTTAACAGAGAAAGTTTGGGGCTACCGCGATGTTGAAAGAACCGTATCGGATATTCGCCGTACACCTTCT
>DASZWG010000274.1:0-6225 GCA_035546675.1 Mucilaginibacter sp.
TGGCCGATACTTCCAGTTTGGGCCGGTTCCAGTTTTCCGACGAAAACGTATACAGTGTCATATATTGTATGCCTATTTCCCCAGCGCCTTCGACAACATCCCGAACTGATAAGACCCCATTGCGGTGACCGAACACTCTCAATTTACCTTTGCCCTTTGCCCATCGGCCGTTGCCGTCCATAATGATCGCTATGTGCTTGGGTAATTTTGAAATGTCGATCTGATCTTTAAATCCCATTGCCTGTTTTATAAAAGCCGCTAACCGGCTTATTTATTGACATAATGCCATTGTGCCAATTTTTTTCAGGGTACAAAGGTAAAACTTACTTTGTACTTTTTTAGTATGCCCCTAAAAAAGAAAAAAGTGTTAAAAATCAGGCCGGCTTTAAAAGAAATCACCGGCTAAGCCCGTAGCAGCCGGTGATAAACAGGGATAGACAGGTTTAGGTTAATAAGCTTGTTGCTGCTTCAGCAGCTGTATATCTGCGGGTGCTGTTTTAGCGATCGCATAGGACGGCACATCCGTGATATCCAGTTCATCTATGGCGGCAACAAAGTCGTTGTATACGGTGTGTCCGCTGGGTTTAAGAATGACGATCATCGGTTTACCTGTTGCTGCCAGCACTTTTCTTTCTGCGCTGACGATAGCTTCGCGCAACCCGTTCTTTCCGAAATTGACCAGATGAGGAGCTATCAATGGCCTGTCGGCCAGTCCCAGGTAGCATACCGCCATATTGCTTTTGCCCAGGCAAATGGTCATGGTCCTGCTTTCGGGATCGGCGCTGGGCGGTCCAACCGGCATATTAATTTCCATTACATGTGGCTTTGTCAGCGATGTGGTGAGCATAAAGAAAGTGATGAGCAGAAATGCGAGATCGACCATTGCGGTCAGGTCGACGCGAACAGGGACGCGTCTTGATGAGCCTCTTCGCCCTGTTTTTTCGGATGAGATCAACTCTGCCATAGCCTTAAGTTTTTGAGTAAAAGGGTCTGATCTTACTCCTGTTCACAAAATCTTTAACCGGATCAGGCTGATTTATCTGAATAACGAATTTTATTCGTTAAATATTACATTTAACAGAATATTTTTTTACAAAAAACGAATTAATAAAATTTAATACTAAAAATAGCATTTGGATGAAACAAAAGTGAAGGAGATGGAGAGTGTAACGAACATGTAGGTATCCTTAGGGCGAAGGTCGCCGCGCTGTGAGCCGGGCGAACCTATATAAACCCCGGTATTCTCGCCCGAGCGGTCGGACAAGGCCTGTGCCAAAGGGCTGGATAGTTTACTTTTATTGGGATAAAGACCGGATACATCGTCCAGGTAATCGGTATACGGATTACGGTAACCGATATCGGCGATAAAATTCCACTTACCCGAAAAGTTGTACTTAATACCGGCCCCGTACGGAATAGTTGCCGCTATTTTAGGATAAGGCCTGGATTGCCCCTCCGTCATTAGCGGGCGCAGATCGTAGGTTTGCCCCTGGTAAGTGGCCTGCGGGTTATAGCCAACTACACCCACACCCAGGTAGATAAAGGGTGTAAACCTGTTTTCGCCGACCTCTGGTTCATATTTAAAAAAGTTAAACTCGGCTATTACGCTCAACTCGCTCAATTGGGTTTGGAAACTCAGGTTCCGCTGCCTGAACTGCGGATTTGAAGAAGTGCTGTCGGCGGCGGCGATCTGTCCGTAGGTATAATTCAGCTTTGCTGATAAATAGCCGTTAAAATTGCGCTGTACAAAAACGCCTGCCGCAAAACCGCTTATTTTTAAAGGATTATTAGGGTTAAGGTCGCCCATATAGCCCGATCCGCCCAATAAGCCTCCTACTTCCCAGGTTTGGGCCTGCAGACTAAAGGAAATCAGAAAAAAAAGTAAAAAGCTTACAAATCTGGGCATTCAATTCAATTAATAGTTGCGGGCATCCAGTCCCCACAACAATTTGTTCCTTAACGTTTCCAAATAACTTTCATTATTTAAACGGATAAGGTTTAACCCGAAATCTGCCTTGCAAATATCGAACCTCATCGTTTTTTCTACCACCGCCGTCCTGGAATCACATGATACCAGGTAATTGGCGCTGCGGCATTCCACCTCGAAGGTAAGTTTGCTGCTATCGGGTAATACGATGGGCCGCACGTTTAGGTTATGCGGTGATATGGGCGTTACTGCAATACTGTTCGATTCGGGGAAGATGATGGGCCCGCCGCAACTCAGGGAGTAGGCTGTCGATCCGGTCGATGTGGAGATGATGATGCCATCGCCCCAGTACGAGTTAAGGAACTCGTCATTAAGCGAAGCATGAATGGTTATCATGGCGGCATCGTCGCGCTTATGGAAAACAATGTCATTCAGCGCAAAGTTATTCTCGCCGAACAGGTTCTCGCCACAACTGATCTGCAGTAATTCGCGCTTATCCAGGGTAAACTGCCTGTTAACTACGGCATATATAGCGGCATCTATATCGTTCTTGTTGACCATGGCCAGGAAACCGAGCCGACCAAAGTTGATCCCGATAACCGGTGTGCCTGAATCGCGTATCATGGCCACGGTATCGAGCAGGGTACCGTCGCCGCCGAGTGTTATAAAAACATCAATGGATTCTTTGATAAAAGCTGTGCCCTTTAAAAGTTTATAGTGCACATTGCTGATCTTTCCCGACAAATAATCGTGTAATTGCCTGTGCACAAATATTTCCACGCCGTGTTGGGTAAGATTATCGAATACCTGCTGTATAAATGGTATAACCGCTGAATCGTTAAAAGGCCGGCCGTAAAGTGCAATTCTCATTGTTTTAAGTCCATAGTTGATAGTCCATGGTTCGTAGTTTGCCAAAATTAGAAAATTCTGTCATGGACTATTGACGATAGCCTTTCAAAACCATTTACAAATTAAGGTAATTCATCAGAGAATCGTACCGGTCCCTGGAAACATCATTGTCATCGGTATGATTAAAAGTAGCTTTAACTACATATTCATAGCGCATAAAAGTGGCAACAATGGTTGAAATATCCACCTTGTTTACTTTGAGGGTAATCTCCATCCGGGTCGAATCGGGAAAAGTGCGGATATAGGAACTCAACACCTGCGCATTAGCCGACTCGACGATCTGGGCCATGTGCGCGAGCGAATTATTCTTGTTGCCGATCTCAAGCACGATGATCCCCCCCGGTTCCGTAACCGAAGTAAGTGTGGCAAAATATTCGTTCATGCGGTTGATGGATACCAGTCCCAGGTAATTCTTTTTGACGTCGAGCACAGGTACAACCGTTAGTTGCTGCTCATAGAACAGGCGGATGACATCGTAAATATGCTGATCCTCCAGTACGTAAGGATTGATAAGCGATAAAGTGAGCGCTCCGAGCGGTGTTTGATAATCGCTTTCTTCGATCAGGTCGTTCTCCGAAATCAACCCGAGGAATTGTTCTTCGTTGACAATGGGCAGATGTCTTACGCGAAACTCCGCCATACGGTCTATGATCTTCTGTATACTGTCAGAAGTATGCACCGGGGGAATAGCGTCCGATATCAGCTCAAAGGCAAGCATTTGTTCTATACTCTTATTTTATATTTTTCCAAAAATCCTCTCAGCAGCTTGTTAAATTCTTCAGGCTGCTCCATCATGGGCGCATGCCCGCAATGATCTATCCAATGCAACTCCGAATTGGGCAGCAACTGGTTAAATTCAATAGCTACTTCAGGCGGCGTAATTTTATCGTTCCTTCCCCATATTAACGCCACAGGTATATTAATCTTATACAGCTCTTTACCCATGTTGTGACGTATGGCCGATTTGGCCATAGCCAGTATCCTTATTACGCGGTTACGGTCGTTAATGGTTTGGAAAACCTCGTCGACCAGTTCTTTGGTTGCTGTTTTAGGATCGTAAAATGTATATTCTACCTTTTCCTTTACAAAATCATAGCTTTCGCGGCGGGGGAACGAACCGCCAAAGGCGTTTTCATATAAACCCGAACTGCCGGTAAGCACCAGGGCCTTCACCGTTTCGGGATGATTGATGCAGTAAATGAGCCCCACATGGCCGCCAAGAGAATTACCCAGCAAGGTAACATCGGTAAGGTCCATATAGGTAACAAACTTGTTTACGTACTTAGCCAGCGTCTTTACACCGGTGGTGAGCAGCGGGAGATCGTATATAGGCAGCATAGGGATAATGATACGGTAATCATTTTTGAATTCGCTGATCACCATTTCCCAGTTGCTCAGGGCGCCCATCAGGCCGTGAAGCAACAATAATACTTCACCTTCACCCTCGTCAATATAACTGAAACCGTTTTCCTCTTTAAGTACGAAATCCATATAAAATCGTAAAAAGCTAAGTATTCAGATAAATATACCAAAATCAGATTCGGTATATTTTTTAATTTATCCGCTATAAAAATAGTCTATTGAAATTTAGTTACAACAATTAATGCGATTTATTTTAATTATCCTAACAATTGCTTTACAATCTCCGAAATGGTACGTCCGTCGGCTTTGCCGACAAGTTCCTTATTGGCAGTGCCCATCACTTTCCCCATATCTTTTACCGATGTAGCCCCTACCCGGCCGATCAGATCCTTCAGATAAGCCTCTACTTCACCCCGTTCCATTTGTTTGGGCAAATAGGTTTCTATTACCTCCATTTCTTCACTCTCTATCTGGTAAAGGTCGTCACGATATTGCGCTTTGTAGATCTCTGCTGATTCTTTACGCTGCTTGATCAGCTTTTGCAACACTTTTATCTCCGTTTCCTGCGTAAGATCTTCCGATGCGCCCTTTTCCGTACGGGCGAGCAGCAAAGCTGATTTGATGGCGCGAAGGCTGCGCAGCCTTGCCTCCTGTTTGCCAAGCATGGCTTGTTTAATGTCCTGGTCTATCTGGTTAATAAGTGACATGGCGTAAGAGTTGAATTATTGAATTATTGAATTACTGAATTATTGATTGGGTCCGGAAGTCGGTACAAGTCCGGAAGTCCGAAAGATTATTTTGTTTAAGTTCAAATTTAAGTATCATTTGCACATCCGCTTATCCGGCATCAGCACATACGGGTCACTTTCTGAAAATATTCACCGCGTTGGCCTGTGCAGTTGGCATTACCACTAAGTCGTTAATATTAACATGGGGCGGTCTCGATACTGCAAACCATATCGTTTCGGCCACATCCATCGCCACAAGCGGTTCAAAGCCATAGTACACCTTTTTTGCCCGTGTCTTATCTCCTTTAAAACGCACCAGCGAAAATTCTGTTTCCACAGCGCCGGGATGTATCGCCGTAACTTTGATGCCGTGGGGCAGCAGGTCTATACGCATGGCCTTATTCAAAGCATCCACCGCGTGCTTGGTGGCGCAATATACGTTTCCGTTGGGATATACTTCCTTGCCTGCTATCGAGCCTAAATTGACAATATGCCCGTAGCCGTTCACGATCATCCAGTTCGATACCACTTTGGTTACGTACAGCAAACCTTTAATATTGGTATCGATCATCGTATCCCAGTCGTCATAGCTCCCCTGCTGTATCGGGTCCAGTCCCTGGCTCAATCCTGCATTGTTGATCAGCACATTCACTTTCTTCCATTCGGGAGGCAGTTCTTCCAGCCTGTTCACCACATCTTCGCGGTTACGCACATCAAACGAGGATACGGCCACTTCCACGTTATATTCATAATTAAGCTGGTTGGCTAATTTTTCAAGCCGATCAGCCCGGCGGCCTGTCAGGATCAGGTCGTAACGTTCGCGGGCAAATACGTGAGCACAGGCCTCGCCGATCCCGGCGGTGGCGCCTGTAATTAAAGCGATCTTAGACATAGGGATGTAAATTGTGAACGAAATTAGCCATTTTTTATTTGCAATGCCGAATATCCGGGCCTGAATTTACCCTGCGCTTACTCAAAAATGAGGCTGAATGTAAAGGTATGGAGCGACAATTTATTGATCGGTTCGGAAAAAGGATGATCCTCCGGCATGAGGACATTGCCGAACGAGTTGGATAATTTGATCTCGGGCGACAGCTTAAAATATTCGAAATAAATATCGCAGCCCAAACCTATTTCGTAAGAGCCGTAACTGCTCTTGTTCAGCACCAGTTCCTGCAGGGGATCGGTATCGGGGGCATTCTTTTTTGGGGCGATGGCTTTGGAATATTTGACGCCCGCCAGCATATAGGCCCTGAAATCGCGGATACGATCCGATTTCAGTTTCAGCGACACCGGAAA
>DASZWG010000275.1:0-3617 GCA_035546675.1 Mucilaginibacter sp.
TGTTTTTGCGCCCGCAATGGCCCAGATCCGAATACAGGGCCTCGGCGCCGGTGGTACATAGGAAAACCGCACCGAGCAGCCAAAAGCCGCCGGGGTGGGTGATCAGCATGTGTATGGCGTAGTAAGGGTTCAGCGCCCGGAACACTGTAGGATAACGGGCGATCTGTATGGCCCCCAGAACACCGATCATCGAAAACCATATCAGCATTACCGGTCCGAATGCACCGCCTACCACCTTGGTGCCAAATTGCTGAAAGAGGAAAAGCAGCAGCAGGATGCCAATAACGATGATCAGGATCAGCTTGCCGCCGGGCACCATGTCCGCCGCAAGGCTGGGCACCTGCCCCAGGCCTTCGATAGCGGATGTAACCGAAATAGGAGGTGTTATGATACCATCGGCCAGCAGGGTTCCCGCGCCGATAATGGCCGGTATGGCCAGCCATTTGCCGTAACGCCTTACCAGCGCGTAAAGCGAAAATATGCCGCCTTCACCGTGGTTATCCGCCTGCAGCGTGATCACGATGTATTTGAAGGTGGTTTGCAGGGTAAGCGTCCAGAAGATACACGATATGCAACCGAACACAAACGATTCGGTGTCGTTCTTGCCTTCGGCCATCAGGGTCTGGAAAACGTATAAAGGCGATGTGCCGATATCGCCGAAAATGATCCCGAGGGTAACCAGCATTCCGGCGGCGGAGAGTTTCTTAAGATGCGTATTCATTTATCGGGGTATTCAAAAAAGCGCGCAAATGTATTTAATCTGTTAATTACAAGCAAGTTGAAAAGCGGTTCAGCATAGCTAAATACAGGGTTTCCCGGGCATCGGCAAGCGCTTAAATTAACGATCAATTAACGCCGGCATCTTTAGGTATCAGAAAAATATCATTTATTAAAAATAAGGCAGTTCTGTTAACGATTTATTAAATCTTCGGCCTCCCATAAATTTTCTGAAATTACCGGCAAGCGGATAATATCAGCACACAAAAGCGCCCATCTTTTTGTATAATTAGTAACTTTACCCCCTCAGATTTTTATACTTATGAACGCAGTAAATATTCCGCGCCTTGACCTGGACACCTATGTCAACGGCACGCCGCAGCAGCGCAAACAATTTTCGGACGAGATCGGCAAAGCATTCAACGAAACCGGTTTTGTCACCATAACCAACCACGGGCTCAGCAAGGAACTGATAGATAACCTGTACCGGCAGGTAAAGGCCCTGTTTAAGCTGCCTGAAGATGTAAAGCTGAAATACGAAAAAGCCGAACTGGCCGGACAGCGCGGTTATACCAGCAAGGGCCGCGAAACCGCCAAAGGCTTCAAAGTGCCTGATCTGAAAGAGTTCTGGCAGATAGGGCAGACGGTTACCGACGGCGATCCGGTGAAAAACGAATACCCGGATAATGTGGTGGTGGATGAGCTGCCTGAATTTAACACCGTAACCCGCGAGGTGTACCGGAAACTGGAATCGGCTGGAAAACAATTACTGCGCGCCATTGCGGCATACCTGGATCTGCCCGAGAATTATTTTGACGATAAAGTGCACAACGGCAATTCCATCCTGCGCACATTGCATTATTTCCCGATAGAAGACCCCGATGCTTTACCGCCCGATGCCGTACGCGCCGGTGCGCACGAGGATATCAACCTGATCACGTTGCTGATCGGCGCCAGCGCCGACGGGCTTGAACTGCTTACCCGCGAGGGAGCGTGGTTCCCCGTAAAGGCCCACGGCGAAGACGTGGTAGTGAATGTGGGCGATATGCTGCAGCGGCTGACCAACAATAAGCTGAAATCGACCACGCACCGCGTAGTGAACCCCCCGCGCGGGGAAATGAACAAATCGCGGTATTCGGTGCCCTTTTTCCTGCACCCGAAATCGGATATGGACCTGACCAGCCTCGGATCGTGCATTGACGCCGAACACCCAAAACTATACAGCGACATGACCGCAGGCGAGTATTTGGACGAAAGGCTGCGCGAGATCGGGCTGAAAAAGTAAGCGGCGCCAAAGTGTCTGTTTTTTAGGGCGTTTCACACGCGGGTACAACACTTTTGGAACACTGGCATAATTGTGTCAGTACCCAAACGGCAGTCTTTTATAATTTCCGATTTGATATTCCGCTGACATCTTTTGTATTGTTATTCCATACCTTCATTTTCAAACTAAACGAATATGGAATTTGACCCCGGCAATCCGGTGATCAGGCTTTGTGCCGACGGCATGATGCTGGAAGGCGAAGGAAAACAAGAGGAAGCGGCAAAACTCTTTAACCGTGCCTGGGAGCAGGCGGCCGATGACTTCGAAAAATTTACCGCGGCGCATTATGTGGCCCGGCACCAGGACAGCGTGGCCGGTAAGCTCCAATGGGATGAAACCGCTCTCGGTCATGCCCAAAAGGTTGATGATGAAAATATGAAAGCCACCTACCCTTCGCTGTACCTCAACATCGCGAAGGGATATGAAGACCTCGGCGATAGCGCAAACGCCCTGAAAAATTACGAGCTCGCAAAGGAATTTTCGGCTTTTCTGGCCGATGACGGCTACGGCAATATGATCCGCGCCGGGATCGGGAACGGTATAAACCGGGTAAGTAAATTTTTATGAATAACCTCCTTCCTGCGAGCTTCTGAAAAGGAAAAAGTTTCAAGTCGAAGGATTTGAGGCTTTTGTTTCTTATCCTAATTGCCGCGTGCATTAGCTTAGATACTCGCAATCATTTTGCAGTTAAGTGTTGACGTTTGACCATGCCTAAAGTAAGGCTTTATCCCTTTAATAAACCGCAGACCGTTCGATCTTCGAATGTAATTCTGATTTTTTAGCATATTTATAAAATTAAAAAATTCGAACAGTATAGCTTGATTTTGTTCTCAAATGCTAAGTTCGTGCAATAAAACCCTATCCTATGTCTTCAGATGAACTTGATGAATTTCTTGCGCTTTTTTGTACTGCGATCCAAAATGTAGATGGCGAATACATGCGCACTATTTACCATGAAATGGCTTATGTAGTCGACATAATCAACAATGAAAATCAGCAACAATATATGCGACGAAATGTGGTCGGTAACGACATCGTCCGGACAGGGGAGCGTATCTTCTGCTACGAACTTTACCACCAACTTCGTTTGCTGATGGGTCCTATGCGCGATCAATTCCCACATCTCTATTTACAAGGGGAACTTCGAAAACATCAAGTGCCTGAACTACTTGAAGCAATGAATATCGGTGAACTCGACGGCAATTACATGCCTGATTTTCTTTTGCATACACCTGGAAGTACCGACGATCATCCGTACGTGATCGAAGTTAAGACAGATCGTTTTCTGACCTACCCACAAGTAACGGGCGATCTTAAAAAAGTTGTTCAGTTCATGTGTGAATACAATTATCAGCGCGGAATATTTTTAACGGCGAATACTAGTAGCGATTTCGTCGATAATCATTTTCGAAATAATAATACTATTAGACAGATTGGTCATATTCAACAATTTGCCGATCAAATTTATATCATTAATGTTGAACACGAGCATGCGCAACCCACTGTTAGGCTTTTAAGTAGTTGGCTATAGAATAGTTGAAGAACTTAGTTCAGTTACAAAAAATTTGGCCCTTTT
>DASZWG010000276.1:0-4226 GCA_035546675.1 Mucilaginibacter sp.
ATAAGTATCCGTTTGATTAAAGCGGCGCTGGCTAACCCTGTAAAAAACCTTCGGGCCGAATAGTATTAATGAACGCCGGGTAAATTTGAAAGCTTATGGTATAATCCTGCCGGTATCACTGCACGTCATCGTTGATCTCGCGGATCACATCGTCTAATTTCGTTATCGCTTCCTTCAGAAAATGAAATATCTGGCGGTTGTGATCGCTGGTAATGCCGGGTTCTTCGATCAGATCGACAAGACCGATGATACTGGCAACCGGGCTCCTCAGCAAATGCGAGTTTTTGTAGGATACGATCTTTAGCTGTTCCACTTTTTGCTCCAGCTCATTTTGAAGTTCGACCAGCGTTGTGACATCCTCGACCTCCCTGATGATGGTGCAAATACCGCTGCTGTCTTTTCTTTCATAAATCATCTGGCGCGAGTACACCCAGATATAATCGCCGTCGCTTTTACATGCGCGAACGGTCATTTCGATCACGTCGCCTTTTTTTGAGTGTTTGATCTTGTCCACCGCCCGCTCCACCAGCGGTCGGTCGTCCGGGTGAATGATGTTTTTATAGAAATCCTGGCTCAGCTTCTGATATTCATCCTCTGAATATCCCAGCAACTCGTGAACCACCCCGCTTGAAAAGATCAGCCTATGGTTGGCAAGGTCGTATGTCTGAAATTCAATGTGCGTTACCTCGAAAACCGAGCGCAAAAATTTGATCCCTGGTCTCATTATATAAATATACAACGAAATTATTATTTCACTTAAACCGAACAAACGCAATACATGGCCTTTCATGTCTCATCGGGAATCCATATAATTACTGTCAATTATCCGTTTGCCGAAAAATGAAAGTATTAATATTATGCCTTGGGTTTGTGCTGTTCAGTGCAAGCAGGATTTTTGGGCAGTCGCCTGCAAATGAATTGCCAAAACTTGCCGAGCAGAACGGCCGCCACGAACTCCTGGTGGACGGCAAACCGTTTTTTATACTCGGCGGACAGGTGCATAATTCGAGCGCATGGCCGGCCATGCTGCCAAAGGTGTGGGAGGCTGCCGGTCAATTACATCTCAACACGCTCGAAGCGCCTTTGTATTGGGAACAGGTAGAACCCGAGCCCGGGCGTTTCGATTTTTCGCTGGCGGATACGCTGCTGGCGCAGGCGCGGCAGCATCACGTGCATTTGATATTGCTCTGGTTCGCTACCTGGAAAAACGGCAGCAATCATTACATGCCCGGCTGGATGAAGCAGGACCCTGAAAAGTACCCCAACATTACCGGGAAGAACGGTCAGCCGGTTGATTCCCCTTCGCCGTACAGTAAAGCGGCTTTGGAACAGGATAGCAGGGCTTTCGCTGCATTGATGCATCACCTCAAGGCGGCCGACCCGCAGCACACCGTGATCATGGTACAGGTGGAGAACGAAACCGGCTCGTGGGGCAGTGTGCGCGATTACTCGCCCACGGCGCAAAAGCTGTTCGAAGGAACTGTCCCGGCGGCCTTGTTAAAGCCCGAAGTGCTCAAAGCGCTGAACCGGCCGGTTACTGCTAAGGGCACCTGGAGCGAGGTTTTTGGCGACAGGGCCGATGAATATTTCCAGGCCTGGTCGGTGGCCTCTTACGCAGGGAAGGTTGCCGCAGCGGGCAGGGCCGAATACCCGCTTCCGTTGTATGTGAATGCTGCCCTGCGCGATCCGCTGACCAACCCGCCTGCCACGAACTATGAGAGCGGCGGTCCGACGGACAATGTGATCCCGGTATGGAAGGCGGCCGCGCCCGCTATCGATCTGTTAGCGCCCGACATTTACCTGCAAGGGAGCGAACGCATACTGAAAGTGCTGGATCTTTACGACCGGCCGGATAATGCCCTGATGGTGCCGGAGATTGGCTTGGATACCGAAAAGGGCAAATACCTGTACGCGGTGATAGCGCATGGCGGCATCGGGTTTTCGCCATTTGGCATCGATGATAACGGCTCGGGCGAAACCCCGGCGGAAACGGAAGCACGGCTGGCGCCATTTTCGGCCGACTATGCCATGATCGGCCCTATGGCGAGCAAAGTGGCACAATGGGCCTTTGAGGGCAGAATAAAAGCTGTGGTGGAACGTGACGATCACGCCGAACAGGTCATCGATTTGGGTGCATGGCAGGCGGTTGTTGATTTCGGCACGGGTGAGCGTATGGCATTGCAAAAGAACCCCGCTACCGACGGCAGGCTGATAATCGTTCAGCTGGGCGAGAATGAGTTCATAGCGATGGGAGCGCGGTGCCATGTCATGTTCAGGCCGGCGGCCAAAAACAAGGGTAAGGCCTGGCAATACCTCAAAGTGGAGGAAGGCAGCTATGTTAACGGCGAATTTAAACTGCTGCGTATCCTGAACGGCGATGAGACCGACTGGGGTGGCCCGCACCTGGGTATAAAACCCGAGGTGCTGAGGGTGAGCCTGGTAACCAGGTAAGCATTTTTAATGCAAAGCTTCCGATTCTTCCACAGCTTCCCGGTTCAGGAACAGCGTCTGCGTCGGGTAAGCAAATTCGATCCCTTCGGCTTCAAAAGCTGCAAAAATATCAAGGTAGATGGCCTGCTGCTTATCCATATAAGTGGTGTAATCCGGGCTTTCGATGTAATAAACAAATTCAAAGTCAAGACTTGAAGCTCCAAACCCCGAAAAGTGCCCCCGGTCGAACCTTACCTGCTCTTTCGATTCTATGATCTTTTTTACCATCCCCGGTATTTTTTTCAGTTGCTGGTGCGTGGCCTGGTAAACAACGCCCAGCTTAAAAACGATGCGTCGTTCCGCCATGCGTTTAAAGTTATGCACCTGCGAGTTTGTCAGGAACGTATTCGAGCATACCAGTTGCTCGCCGCTCAGGGTTTTGAGCCTGGTGGTTTTGATACCGATATAATCCACAACACCCATTTTATCGTTGATCACAATAAAATCGCCGATCTCGAAAGGGCGGTCAAAGAATATCACGAAATAACTGAACAGGTCGCCCAGGATGGTCTGTGCCGCCAATGCGATAGCAATACCGCCGATACCCAAACCGGTGATCAGCGTTGTGACGTTATACCCGAGGTTATTGATGATGAAAACAATGCCCAATATCCACACGACCACGTTGAGGATGATCAGCAGGCCCCTGGCTTGCTTTTGTTTAACTTCACTGTTTTCCTGTGTCCTGATGAACGAGAATACAAAATGCTTGATGGACGAAGTGATCACCCCCAGTACGAAGTAAGTGGTCACGAACAGGAAAGCCACATTAAAAACATGTTCGGCCTTCACAGCTATGGTTAAGGTTTTGAGGGCAAAGTAAAACGCGGCCACGTACAAAAGCGGCACCAGGGATCTTTCCATAACCTCTACCAGGTAGTCGTCAAGCGTGGTTGCGGTTTTTTGCGCCAATTTCTTGAGCCATACCAGAATCACCCGCTTAAAAATTTTAATGGCAATAACGCATGCCAGAAAAATGCCGGCGCTGATGGCCCAGGCCTCTAAAGTATTTCCCCAATAAATATCGTCCCAGAACTTGTTCATAAGTATAATTTTATATATCCGATCGTTCGTTAAAAGCAGCTTCGCATGCGGGTGCTGCCAGTACCGAACTAAGTTTTTTTGATTAACAACGGCAGGCGCCTTAAAGTTGGCCTGATCAATAATTTAGGGCAATATCTTCGCCGGACCGACCGGGTTGAAGAGAACTATGCCCTGTGCGGCGCTAAGTTACAAATTTTTTGGGTACGCAGCTAACCGGGTAGCCGGTAATTCCTGAAAACTGCGAGGTGCAGGTTTGTAAAAGTAATATTACAACCGCTTCAAAATTTGAATTAATATTGGCTGGTTTCGTACAGACTATTGTAAATTTGTTAGCAACGTCATTAACCAAATCAAAACAAAACCGCCATGACCAGGAAACAATATTGCTCATTTTTTTTAATTTCAAGCTTTTTACTCCTCATTACCCAGTTTGGCTTTGCCCAAACTGCGGCTTTATCCAAAGGAGATAAGGCCCCCATGTTTAAAGCCAAGGCAAGCCAGGCCGGCACGGAGTTGAATTTCTCGTTAAAAAAGGCCCTTGCCAAAGGACCCGTTGTGATCTATTTCTATCCTTCCGCCTACACGGGCGGCTGCGACCTGGAAGCGCACACCTTTGCCGAACGCAAAGATGAATTTACAGCAGCAGGGGCCACGATCATAGGGGTATCTGCTGATGATATTCAGCGGCTGAA
>DASZWG010000277.1:0-7118 GCA_035546675.1 Mucilaginibacter sp.
CAGTTTGTCTATCTGCTCGTAAATGTTTTTCAGCGTTTGGTTGTCCGTCGCCCTGAAGTATTTTCCCCCGGTAATATCGGCGATCTTCGTCAGTGTACCTTCGTCCACATCCACCGGGATATTCTGGTATTGAATGCCGAAAGGCGTTTGTATCGGATAGGGTGCCATACCATGTGTACCTATACCAACGGTGTACACCCTGACATCGAACTGTTTGGCGATCTCGGCAGCCGTCAGCGGCGCTATCGAACCCGCATTATTCGAACCGTCGGTAAGCAGTATCACCACCTTGCTTTTGGCCTTGCTGTCCCTGAGCCTGTTCACGGCGGTCGCCAGTCCGTCGCCGATGGCTGTTCCGTCGTCGATCATCCCATATTTAACCTGTTTGAACAGGTTAATGAGCACATCGTGATCGATGGTAAGCGGGCATTGCGTAAAACTCTCGCCGCTGAAGATCACGAGCCCTATGCGGTCGTCGGGCCGGTTCTTTATAAAATTGATGGCGATGTTCTTTCCCGCTTCCAGCCGGTTGGGATGAAAATCCTCGGCAAGCATACTGCCCGAAATATCCGATGCGATAACAATATCGATCCCTTCGGTCGTCGAGTTTTGCCAGCTGAATGATGCCTGCGGACGCGCCAGGGCGACCGTTAGCGCTGCGATTGCCAGCGACCGTAAAATGATGCCGGTGTGCCGAAAAGCCGGAAGCCTGCTTTTGACCGGCAGCGTAAATCCTTTTATGGCTGATACGCTCAGGTTGCCCTGTAGTTTTTTTTGACGCCAGATGTACCATGCTACCATGAGCGGTATAACAGCCAGCAGCCAAAAAAATTCAGGATAGGCAAATTGCATGTTATTAAACATCGGGTTTACCCTCCTCCCTTTTAGCTGCCTCAACTATCCGAGTTTTATTCACAAAATCGATGGCATCATCCATACTCTGCTCATTTTCGGCCGGCAAAGGACGCTCTTTCGCAAATTTCACCAGGTCGGACAATACCAGAATGTGCCGCAGCAGTGCACGGTTTGCATCACTGATGTCTGCATACTTCAAACCGGCAAATATTTCGTCCGTTGTCTTTTCATGTGTTTTTATTGAATACCGCTTTTCAAGGTATTCGCGAACAATATCGCTCAACTCAATGTAGTATTGCTTCACCTGCTCTTGCTGCCATAGCTTTTTGTCTCGCAATTCCTTCAATTGGTTCAAAGCGGTGATATAGTAGGGAACACCGGGTTTCACTTCTTTTACAACCGGTACCGGCTTCGGCCGTTTACGCAGGTAAATGATGATACCAGCTATCAGTGCAATGGCCAGCAAAGGCAGCGCTACCCACCACCAGTGATCGATAAGCCAGTCCCATATCGTGTAGGATACCGCCAGCGGCTGCTTGATATCATAAATACCTTTTGTGGTATCCACCTTTACTGTCTCAACCTGGAGCGTCAGCTCGTTGGTCTTCACCTCGCCCGACGGAGTTTTGATCGAAAACGGCGGGATCGTATAGGTTCCGGCATCAAAAGATGTGATGGTATAGCCTTGGGTGACCGTCAGCGCACTATGATTGTTCTGATCGTAAACCGTGTCAGGTTTGCCGGTGCTCACCAGCAATACCTTGCCGGTGATCGTGTCGGTCAGTTTCGGAAATATGGCAACAGCCTTCGCCGGTTGGTATACGCTCAGGAACAGTTTGGTCTGATCGCCAATCCTGATTGTGTATTGCTGCAATTTGGCTTCCGCCTGGATATTCTGCGCTCCGGCTTTTTCAACTAAACTGAATAGGATTATTAAAGCCAGAACGGGGTTAAAAAACCGGTTCTTCATTTTCTCACCTTCTTCTTTCCCGTTTTCTGAATAGGGTCATTAGTGGTTTAACATAAGATTCATGCGTGCCGATATCGGCCGCATCGACACCCGAGCGGCTAAAAGTCTCTTTCAGCCTGGCCTTCCGTTTAAGGGCATCCACTTTAAAGGCTTCCCTCACCTTTTTATTACCTGTGTTCACCCATACCACATCCCCGGTCTCGTTATCTTTTACGGGTATCAGCCCCAGGTCGGGAAATTCTTCTTCGTGTTTATCGAACAGGCGCAATGCAATAATGTCGTGCTTTTTGTTGGCTATTTTAAGTTCCGCTTCAAAATCGGAGCTCATAAAGTCGGATATGATAAACGCCGTGCACCTCTTTTTAATGGCGCTGGTAAAATACCTGATCGCCTCGGCTACATTGGTACCCTTATTTTCGGCCTTAAAGTCGATCAGTTCGCGGATGATCATCAGGATATGGCTGCGCCCTTTTTTGGGCGGAATGAATTTTTCGATCTTGTCGCTGAAAAATATCACTCCTACCTTGTCATTGTTCTGTATAGCCGAAAAGGCCAGTACCGCACACAACTCGGTTGCCAGATCCTGCTTTTGCTGAGTTATTGTGCCGAAGTTTTCGGATCCGCTCACATCCATTAGCAGCATCACCGTCAGTTCGCGCTCTTCTTCAAAAACCTTTACATAAGGGTGGTTGAAACGAGCGGTAACATTCCAGTCGATGGTCCTGATCTCGTCGCCCAACTGGTATTCGCGCACCTCACTGAAAGCCATACCCCGCCCCTTGAAAGCAGAGTGATATTCGCCCGAAAACAGGTGATTACTTAATCCGCGGGTTTTGATCTCGATCTTTCTGACCTTTTTTAGCAGCTCTTTGGTGTCCCTCGTCATCACTATTATGGCACTTCAATTACGTTCAATATACCTGTGATGATGTCTTCGGTGGTCATATTTTCCGCTTCCGCCTCGTAAGTAAGCCCGATACGATGCCGCAGCACGTCGTGACTGATTGCCCTTACATCCTCCGGTATCACGTAGCCGCGCCGCTTGATGAAGGCATAAGCCTTTGCAGCCAGCGCCAGGCTGATGCTTGCCCTGGGCGATGCACCGAAACTGATGAGATTTTTATAGTTCTTCAGCTTATATTGTTCCGGGTAGCGGGTGGCAAAAACAATGTCGATGATATACTGCTCTATCTTTTCGTCCATATACACCTCCCTCACTACTTTACGGGCTCTCACAATATCGTCGGGATGCACAACCGGTTTGGGTTCGAGTAATCCCTGCGGGGATATATTCGATCGGATAATCCGTTTTTCATCTTCCTTGTTTGGGTAGCCGATCACGATCTTCAGCATAAAACGATCCACCTGCGCTTCGGGCAGCGGGTAGGTACCCTCCTGCTCAATCGGGTTTTGCGTGGCCAGCACCAGGAAGGGCTTGGGCAATTCAAACGTATGGTCGCCTATGGTCACCTGCTTTTCCTGCATAGCTTCGAGCAAGGCGCTTTGCACCTTGGCCGGAGCCCGGTTGATCTCATCCGCAAGAATAAAATTCGAAAAAATAGGCCCCTTGCGTACAATGAACTCTTCCTTTTTCTGGTTATAGATCATGGTTCCCACTAAGTCGGCCGGCAACAGGTCGGGCGTAAACTGAATACGGGCGAAATTGGCATGGATCGCTTTCGAAAGCGTATTGATGGCCAGTGTTTTGGCCAGACCGGGTACGCCTTCGAGCAAAATATGCCCATCGGCCAGCAGACCGATCATCAGGCGTTCCACCATGTATTTCTGCCCTACGATCACTTTATCCATCTCGATTTTCAGCAGATCGACAAAGGCGCTTTCGCGCTGTATCATCTCGTTCACGGCCCTGATATCTGTTGCGTAAGATGAATTACCGGACGGGGTATCGGTGGAGGGATACCCGGTATTAGTTTTGATATCTTCCATAGAGAATGTTATTTAGACTTGGCAAACTTATAAACCAACGCATTTTTTGCAAAAAAATTTACAGGACAGAAATGTTAAAAAAAGTTAAATTTTCACTGGACGCCCGTGAAGACGGTCATCAAAGGCCCATATCTGCTGATAATTTAACTTAAAAACGTTCAGCTTACCGCCTTGTTCGCTTTAGATGCTTGCATCCTTAAGTCGATAAACTTGCTCAACGGCCCGACGAGGAACAGCGCATAAAAGGGAGCGTAAATAAGGCTGTCGAGCCGTAAAAAGAATTCGACCACGGCGACCAGGATGGCCACTAATATTTGACCGCGTTTGGTAGATACCGAGGTTGGCGGGTCGGTGATCATGAAAAAGATGAACAACTGGTACATCGGGCCGGTGAGCGGAGATACCTCAGCGAGGAAGGTGTCGCCGACGATCAGGCTGCGTAAATAGGCCAGTATAATAAAGCTTGCAACATAGGTTAAAGTAACATGTATCCTTTTTGCACGGTTAACGATCAGCAAGCCCAGGAACCAGATCACCGCCAATGGTAAAAAGTTATTTCCCCATTGAATGCTTAATCCTGCCACACTTAACGGAGCCATGAACAGCATCCACGAAACGCCAAAATTCGACGGGTTCCATAAATGCCTGCCCTTATATCTCAATACATATTTCGACATGATAGAAAGCATAGCCGTGATGATGTAAGGCCACATCATGTTCGACCGGATCAGGATCCCGACGCTTATCCCGCTAATGTATGCACTCGACAGGTTTTTCCAGGTACCCAGTATCAACCTCGCAAGCACGATCTCAGTAATAATAGATGTGCCAATCGAAGCCACCAGGTTTTGGTAATTATCCAGCATACCAAAAGATATCTGGCCTACTAAAAGTATCAGTGTAATGAATGCCGGCGGGATATACTGAAAGTTATTCTTAAGCCAAAGGGACAGGGGATTTACCCGCGGCAGGCTTTCTATTTCGGTTTCTTGCATCAGGCTTTTATTTTATTCTCTTTAACGATATGTATCTTATCTATACCGGGGTTAGCGATCTCGGTTGTCTGACCAGACGGCCAGTAGATGGTTACCTTATCAACTTTTGTACTTTTTCCTATGCCAAAATGCAGCCTGTGCTGGTTTTGTGAAGAAAACCCTATCCCGCCTGTAACCTCCTGCACCTGCCTTTTACCGTCCCATTGCAGCACAATTCTGGCTCCTATGGCGCTGGCATTGCTTACTGTGCCGTGCAGGTCAAAATCTATCCAGTGATTGCCGTTTTGTGAATCGTTCTTATAGATCAGCGGTATATTGTCCTGGTTAGCGACGATCACATCCAGGACACCCCGGTTCCACAAATCAGCCATGGCTACCGATCTGCTGTCATAAGTAGCATAGGGGCATACCTTGTCAGATACATCTTCAAACAGGCCCTCGCTGTTGTTGAGCCATATCTTATTTTGTTCGTACCCGGATTGAGTCTTGTCGCCCATCTTCGGCCAGTTTTTAGCATCGCCGATAATAGAACTGTTACCGCCCGTAACCTTTGAATAATCGTACCAGTACGAGGTGCCTTTTTTACCCGATACAAAACCGTTGGCCACATACAAATCCATATAACCGTCATTGTTCAGGTCGCCGAACTGCGCGCCGTAGCTCCAGCCGGCATTCTCAATACCGGATAACTGCCCGAGGTTGACGAAAGTTGGGTTCTTATCGCCCGGGTTTTTGGGCTGCCAGTAGTTATTGCCCTGTATCAGGATATCCTGTTCGGTGATGTTCGTTGTATAAATGCCCAAAGCGCCGGTGTTATTGATATCGCCGAACGAGGCGTTCATCCCGCTTTTCGGGATATAACCGATCCCCGCCTGCCTGCCTTCTTCCACGAACTTCTTTCCGCCCTGGTTGATGTAAAGTTCATCCACATTATAATCATTGGCAATGAACAGGTCGGGATAGCCGTCACCATTAAAATCAGCAGCGCCCGCGGCAAGGGTCCATTTGGTCGAGGTTAACCCGTATTCGGCGGTCACATCTTTGAATTTTCCGTTGCCCATATTCTTGAGCAGGTAATTACGGCCACCGTTGTTGGCATAGCGAAAGCTCTCGGGCATCATTTTGGTATTTTTCAGATCGTCCAGGTTGATATTTTCCGGGTAGTAGCCACCAATAAAAAGGTCGAGCAAACCATCATTGTCAAAATCGAACCAGATGGCCGAATTGGCGTTTACCCATTTCGGCAAACCGCTTCCTTCGGTCACATTGACCAATTTTTTGCCGCCTTCGTTATGAAACAATTCGGGTTTTCCCCATTTGTACAGGAACAAATCTTCATAACCGTCATTATCATAATCGCCCCATACAGCGCCCATCGAAGCGCCCGTACCCTTCTGGTTTACATCGGCCACCCCCATTTGTGCGGCGACATCCTCAAATTTGCCATTGTGAAGATTACGATACAACGCATTTTTGCTGCCTGTGGCGCTGTTGGTAAAATACAGGTCGTTCCACCCGTCGTTATCAAAATCGACAACGGATACCGATGCGCCCATCGAGGCAATTTGCTTTTCAATAGGCCTTAATTTAGGATCGATGTCAGGGGCAGTATGAATGAAATTGATACCTGCCTGTTTGTTAACGGTATCGAGGTAAAAGCCATATTGTTTTAAGGATTCTTCACGCTGGGCAGCAATATCGCTGTCTCCCCGGAACAATTTCTGCCTGGATAAAAGCGACGTGCTTATCAAAAGGCTAACAAATATGATGGTAGTAATGATCCTGAATAATCTTCTCCGCCCGCCCATAAATGAAGTATTCTAACTGGTTTGCTGAAATGTGACGGGTAAATATAAAATGTGGTACGGATAAAAAAAACTAAATTCCCATTCTTTTTAGCATAAAATGATCAGGATCACTAATCTGCTCGCCATTTTTGATGCTATGGGATAATTTTTAATTTAGCCTCTTTAATCGTTCCGATGTCCGCTTTCTTTAATTCCGGGGCATATCATGTCCGCACCGCTTTGCTCATCACAGTCATCATAGCAGGGCTTTCCATAACCGGGTGCAAAAACAAATCCGATAACAGTACCGGCGATAACAAAATGAGCCCCGGGCAGCAGGCGCGGCTATACCTGCAGGAAAACCACCTGGATGAGGCGGAAGCAGCTTTTCAGAAAGCTATACAGGTATCGCCAGACGATATAAGCAATTATATCGGCCTTACCCGGCTTTACCTGCTGCAAAAAAATTACGATGGCGCAGAGGAACAGGCAAAAGCAGGGTTGAAGATCAAACCCGACGACCAGGATCTGAAACTGATCCTGGCAGATGCCTATCATAAAAAA
>DASZWG010000278.1:0-2057 GCA_035546675.1 Mucilaginibacter sp.
AGCTGAATAATAAACGTTGATCCCTTGTTTTCTTCGCTGGTAACATCAATCGTTCCGTTGTGATTTTCGATGATCTGCCGGGAGATACTTAAACCAAGCCCGGTTGATTGCTCGCCGCGTAAACCCGGCCGGCGTGCTTTAGAAAATCGTTCGAAAATATGAGGAAGCATGTCAGGCGGAATACCCAGGCCATAATCTTTCACTTGTATCACCGCCTTTTCGTTTTTTACGCTCAGATAGATCTCTATCTTATTGCTGTTCTTTGAGAATTTGAGTGCGTTGGTGATCAGGTTGTCCATCACACGCTGGAACTTTTCGCCGTTGATCTCGGCAAAAACCTGGTCCTTGGAGCCGATGAAGACAATATTGTTTTTGCTGTTTTTCTGCGCCTTCCACTCGCTGATGATCCTTTTCAGAAAATGGTTCATCTCGGTACGCTGGGTATCGATGATGTTGATATTTTCATTATTGGCGGCGTCGAGCAGATCGGTAATGATACCGCGTGCTTTGGCGCAGGAGGCCTTGATCATGTCGATGTTCTCGCGCGTATCCTTATCGATATCGTCCTCCATTTCCATCATCATGGCGATGGTTTCGATAGCGCCGATGGGATTGCGAAGGTCGTGCGCCACCATGCCCAGTATCTCGTTCTTGAAGGCATTGCCCTTTTCGATGGCGATATTCTTTTCCCGGATATCAACCAGTTGGATGTAATAGCTCGATTTATAGGTATAGAAATACCGCGAAATAAAATAGAAGCAGAACAGCAGGGTAACCGATATGATCTGGTTGTAGATCATTTCCATCGGCTCGGTGGCCGAATAAAAAAGCAGGTAGGTGAATGCGATCTCGACCGCGATGATCAGGACGATGGTTTCCTCGTTTTCCATCACGAACACCACGCTTACGATGCTCAGCGCCGTCAGGTACAGCGTAAGTGCGTTGCGCGGATCGGCAGTGGCTATAAAGCTGGAGAACATGCCGCAAAGAATGAGGTACAGCGCAAACAGGAAAACAAAAATGCCCATCAGCATGTTGGATTTTTTGTCTTTGCGGTACCAGTAGATCAGCAGGTAGCTGCCGGCTAAAAAAACCGGCGTAATAGCCATGTAAAGCCAGTTGGTATAGTTAAATTCGGGATAGTTTTGAGCCCGGGTCAAACTCTCGGGAAAAACATAATACAGGATACGCAACAGCAGGGTGAGCACCAGGAAGATGATACTGCCGGTGCGGACAGCATTCAGGTTTTTTAGCGTATAGTAGTCGCGGTACGAAGATCTGGTCCTGCCGTTAACCCTTGTGCTGTTAGACTGTTTACTCAAAACTTCAGATTAATAAAGGTTATCAAAATTAAGGATTCCGTCTTACAACAGCAATCCACGGCGCTGAATATAAGGCGGTTTCATTAATTTAATAAAGTAAAAGTAGACAAATTGTCTTTTAAAATAAATTTTGAATGACATTTTTTCACTTTAAGACGGATGGCAGGTAATTTGAACACAATAGGTCATGAACTTTAACAACTTTACCATAAAAGCACAGGAAGCCGTGCAAAAGGCTTCCGAGATAACGGAAGGCAATCAGCAGCAGGCGATTGAGAATGCTCATTTGCTGAAAGGATTACTGCTGGTTGACGAGAATGTTATTACCTATTTACTGAAGAAACTCAACGTTAACCTGAACAGGCTGAACGAGACGCTGGATCAGCAGATCGCTTCGTACCCGAAGGTTAGCGGCAGCAATATTTATTTATCGTCCGAGGCTAATTCGGCCCTGCAAAAGGCGCAATCTTACCTGAAGGAATTTAAGGATGAGTTTGTGTCGGTCGAGCATGTGCTGCTGGGTATTCTGGCAGCCGGGGGCAAAACCAGCGCTGCCTTAAAAGATATGGGCGTGAACGAAAAGGACCTCAAAAAGGCCATTATCGAATTGCGGGGCGATAGCAAAGTGACCGACCAAAATGCCGAGGCAACCTATAATGCGCTGAACAAATATGCGCGCAACCTGAACGAATATGCCGAATCGGGCAAACTCGACCCGGTGATCGGCCGCGATGA
>DASZWG010000279.1:0-6186 GCA_035546675.1 Mucilaginibacter sp.
GTGGAGAAGGAGGGGGTATGGTATTGGGGATGTATGCGCGAGAATATTTTTGGCAGCAAACCGTCGCGGCTCATGCTCATCCAGATGCGTGGTTGCCCGAGCTGGAAAATGAGCAGCACGCTTGCAGTGGCTATTACCGCACTGATCGATATCACGTAGCTGATGTTATGCAATCCCACTCTTTTAAAAACATAGGCCAGCGGATCGCCAACGGCCAGATCCTTAAAGCTTACCATACCTGTAAGCACGAATGAGATGAGGATATACAGAACGGTACAGATGATGAGCGAATAGATCATCCCGCGAGGCAGATCGCGCTGCGGATTTTCGCATTCCTCCGCGGTTGTAGATATGGCATCGAACCCGATATAAGCAAAAAATACACCCGATACGCCCTTCATTACCCCGCTGAACCCGTTAGGCATGAATGGGTGCCAATTGGCCGGTGTCACATAGAAAAAGCCGATCAGGATCACACCGATCACCACGGCAAGTTTAAGGATCACCATAGCGTTGGTAGCTTTTTTGGTCTCACGGATACCAACGTAAACCAGGTAAGTGATCACAGCGGTGATAGCCAATGCGGGGATGTTAGCAATGAATTTGAACGATCCTAAACCCGGCGCGGTGTTCCACGCAGTAGCGTCCAGTCGCATCCTGTCGGTAATATCGGCTAAATGGTGGGTTGCCGTAAGCTGCAATATGTCTTTATGGGCATTATAAGCGGTAAGAAAGTCGACCGTAGTCCAGCGGGGCAGGTGAATGTGGAAACCTTCCAGCAGGTTTACAAAATATTCGCTCCACGATATAGCCACAGCAATATTGCCTATGGCATATTCCATCAGCAGGTCCCAGCCGATGATCCACGCGATCAGTTCACCGAAAGAAGCATAAGCGTAGGTATACGCGCTGCCCGCCACAGGTATACGCGAGGCAAATTCGGCGTAACATAGAGCAGAGAAACCGCAGGTAACCGCGGTGATCACAAACAGCAGGCTTACGCCGGGGCCACCGTGATAAGCAGCTTCGCCGATGGTTGAAAATATACCGGCTCCTACTACTGCGGCAATACCCATCAGGGTAAGGTCGCGTACTCGAAGTTCTTTTTTAAGGTGAGGGTCTCCTGAATGTTCGCCGTCGCTGAAACCGCTTGCTACATCAGATAATATTCTATCGATCGTTTTTTTACGAAATACACTCTTCGACATTCAGTTTTTTATGAGTTAGGCTGACTTCAAACATAGCTATTTTTTTGCATTGAATTAAATAGCATAACTTGCGGCCGTGAAAATAAGTTTGACAGCCATATTACGCAGAATCCGCTGGATGGTTATACCCTACCTGCTAATTCTGATCATCTGCCTGGTTATCAAACTGACTTTTACGCGAGAAGAGATATTCTTTGCGGTCAACAGCCACAACTATCCTTTTGCCGATTCGGTTGCGCCGTATATCACTGATCTGGGTAACGGGTGGACAGCGGTTGTGATCGCAGCACTTGTCACTTTGTTCAGTTACCGAAAAGCATTCATTATTGCAACGGTTTATGGCGTTACCTCTATTTTTGCGCAGATAGTCAAACATATTTTCGATGCCCCGCGGCCCCGGCTCTATTTTAAGGGTCAGTTAAGCAGAATCCATTTTGTGAAAGGCGTCGATATTCTCAGTATGCACAGTTTCCCTTCGGGCCATACGGTTACAGCCTTTTCGGTGGCTGTATTGTTTACCTACTGGAGCAGGAATAAGGCCCTGGGACCCGTATTCCTGCTTGCAGCTATACTGGTAGGTTACTCGCGCATGTACCTGAGCGAGCACTTTTTCGAAGATGTGGTAGCAGGCTCCGTCATTGGATTGGTTGTGACCGTTATCTGGCTATATTGGATCGATAACAGCAGGTTTATTCAAAAACCCGGATGGCAGCGCGGCCTGCTTTTTTAAACAATTAAGCCAGTTCGTTCGGTTTCCCTTTCAGGAACACCAGCCAAACGATCAGGAACAGGATCAATACACCGGCTCCTATTTCGATAATGGAAAAAGTATTGACACTGGATGCCGAAGAATGGATATCGGTATACTGGTCATTTAACTGCAACTGGGGTGCAAGTTTAATCGAACCGAAATAAGCTTTCCGTTCATCCTTTGCGATTTCTTTACGTGCGTCGTCATAGCCAAATTCGAAGGTGTAGGTTGCATCCTGGGTATACAATAACAGGAAGTCGCGATCCTGCACGTTGCCATTCGCGTCATCGGTTCTTAATGTAAAAACTTTGGCCTTCAGCGATCCTACAGTGGTATCCCTTATATTTTGTGTGCTGCCGTCTACAGATTGCTTTTGAATGCCATCAATGTATTTCGTAAGCACATTGTTCAGGTCCTTTGCCTTTTTTAAAGGGGCTGTATTTTTAGCATTGGGTTCGACGATCGTGATGATATATCCTAAATCCGTATTTGCTGAAAAAATATGCTGACCTAAAGTGTCTTTCTGAGCGTAGTTAGCCGGCATCGAGACAGTTACTAGGCTATCGACCTTTACCGGTTTAAACTGCTGGCCGAATACTGCATTCACCGAAAACAGTATGCCGAATAATAAAATCAACTTCTTCATATCACTTAAATAACTCAATAAAGCGTGATAAGGTTTGAAATAATACGCATTTATGTGCTGATACGCATATTATCCATCTGATGATAAATGAGTTATAAGGATTAAAAAGCTATTGATTTTTACACTATAAAGACATGCGGGAACAGACCAAAGATGCGGAATGCATTACGGCAATAGATTAACACTATTTACGGGCTTATCCTACGGACTTTACGACTTATGCGGACTCGCGGACTATAATTTATCCATTTCAAATTTCACAAACTCCGCCAGCTCTTTTACGTAAGCAGCACTGAAATCGAACTTAATACCTGCCGTTTGGTAAATTTCTTTAATAGTTTTGGTATAACCCAGTTTAAGTGCATCCAGATATTGCTGTAAGCCTCTTTCGGGCTCTTCTTTATAGTTTTTCCACACGGCTATTGCACCCAGTTGGGCCATGCCATATTCGATATAATAGAACGGCACTTCGAAAATATGGAGCTGCTTTTGCCACAGGTTGGCTTCAGCGTCCTCGTGCCCGCTCCAGTCGGCAAAACTGGCGCCAAAACTTTCAAATGTTTGCTTCCAGGCGTCGGTTCGCTGATCGTCTGTGTGATCGAAATTGGTGTAGATCCAGTGCTGGAACCGGTCTACCACAGCTACCCAGGGCAATGTCTTCAGCACATCGTACAACTGGTCTCTTTTTGCGCGTTTCAGGTCCTCTTCGTTATCAAAATAAACATTCCAATTATCCATCGAGATGAGCTCCATCGACATAGATGCGAGTTCGGCTACCTCCGACGGGCAGTGCTTAAAATCGTTCAGTTCCAGGTCGGCTGTCAGGAAGGTGTGTACCGCATGCCCGCCTTCGTGCACCATAGTGGTTAGGTCGCGAAAGGTGTTGGCCGAGTTCATAAAAATAAACGGAGCGCCGGTTTCAGCAAGGGGGTAGTTATATCCGCCGGGGGCTTTGCCCTTTCGGCTTTCCACGTCGAAAAGGCCGTTATCCTTCATAATCTCCAGTCTTTCGCCCAGGTAATGGCTGATGTTGGTAAAGCACTGTATCGATTTGTCTATTAGTTCGCCGCCGTTCCGGAAAGGCTTTAGCGCCGGTTTACCCGATACATCTACGTCCAGATCCCAGGGTTCTAATTTGTCCAAGCCAAGCGCTGTTTTGCGTTTCCCGGCCAGTTCGCGCAGGATGGGCACGATCTCCTTTTCAATGGCCTCGTGAAATGCATAACAATCCTGCGGGGTGTAATCAAACCGGCCCAATGCCTGGAACATGTAGTCGCGAAAATTTTCAAAACCTGCGTTCAATGCCACCTTATGCCTCAAATTGCGTAAGTGATTGAACAGTTCGTTCAGTTTATCCTTATCCTGCAAGCGGCGTACTGTGATCTTTTCCCAGGCTTCCTGCCGTTTGCTGCGGTCAGTATCCTTCAGTATTACCGCAGCCTGCTCCAGGGTGTATTCCTTATCGCCGATGTGTACAGACATTGAACCGGTAATGGACTGATACTTCTGCTGTTCTACCTGTATTTCGGTCAGCAGGGGTATGTTTTCCTCCCTGAACAGTTCCAGCGCCTTTTTTACTCCGCGCAGGTAGATGAAATACTTTTCCTGATGCAGCTGATCAGCATACGGGTTGCCAACCAGCTTTTTGTTCAGTTCGTTGCTGTACGGTGCTGTTTTGGGCTCTATTTCAGTGGCAAAATACTGGAAGCTTTGCAGCAATTCGTTACTGGTGGTGTCGCAGGTCATGCGGATATAGCGCCATGCAAAATCCTCTTCCAGGGCGGCCTCCAGTTCACTGCGATCACGCAGCCATTGCTCCAGTTCTTCAACTGAATTGATGGGCCGTTCTGTTAACTCTATAAACAGCGGCTCCAGGTTTTCCCATTTGATATTAAGGTTTCCAGGTATGTAGTGGCGTGTTTTTTTGTGGATCATAACGTTGATGTGTCCCGCACGTGCGGGATACAAATATGCAGATGTGCAAATGATTTCGCGAAATACCGCTCAAATAAAATTTCGAGTGAGATATTACGTATTTAACTCAAATCCCAAGTCACTTGTTTGGCTTGTAAATGGTTTCTTTCATTAATTTCACCCCATCCTCATATCCCGTTGGTTTAAAATTGAATGCCTTCTCAAACTTATCTGAGTTGAAATCATAATCATGATCGTACTGATAGTACATTTCTACCGTCCCCATCACCACTTTTACAAATAACCCGTAGCTCCATAGCATCAGTTTGTTTACCGCCATAAACCGGGGTTTAACATCATAAACTTTTGCGGCGAGTTCTATGAACTGTTTACCGGTGATAGGTTTTGCAGTCGGCATGTGCCATATCTGATTATCGCTCGAAGGATTCTGTCCAAGCAAAAACATCCCTTTGCCCATATCGGGTATAAAGCTGAAGTTGTGCAGCTTACCTGGCTTGCCGATCCATTGCGCCTTTTGCCCGTGTGCGAATTTGTCCAACACCATCATGTCCACGAAGCTGTTTTTGCTTTCGGTGCCGTAAAAGTCGGCGGCGCGGGCTATGGTTGCAGTAATGTTGCCTGCTTTCGTTTCGTCCATCAGTTCTGTAGCTATGCGGGCGCGTATCTCGCCTTTTACACTGCATGGGTTATAAGGTGTTGTTTCCAGCATGGGGCCATTAACAAGACCATAACTGTATACATTGTCAAAAAATATGAGCCTTGCGCCGGTCTCTTTACCCAGGCTGATAAAATTCCGCATAATAACCGGCCATTGCTCTGCCCATACTTTTTTGTCGTAAACCAGGCCCGCGGTCAGGTAAATTACCTCCGAACCTTTTGCTGCTGCTAAAATTTCGTAGTAATTCAGCAGGTCGGCTTTTTGCCAGCTTGTTTTGCCTGAGGTTTTGATCGGTTTGCGGCTTACCAGCCTGATCGTTTCATTTGCGTTCTGTAATTCGCGGGTCAGCGCATTGGCTACCGGTCCGCCTGCTCCTAATATCGTATGCATGATTCTTTCGTTTTTGTTTGATACAAAGTTGGGGCAACCCGATCACCTGAAACGTTAACAAAAGATAAGAATTTAGCCCATCCCAAATCCTTCCCTAAGGGAAGGACTTTTTTAGTTGTTTTGCTAAGTCTCCCTTTAGGAAGGGAGATTCAGAGGGGGTTGGTTATTACCCTCCGCCGTATCCTCGATAAGGAAACCGGCGTTATGCCCAGGTAATTGGCGATATAATGCTGCGGCATGCGCTGCAATATTTCCCTGCCGGTGTTCAGCAGGTGCAGGTAGCGCTCTTCGGGTGTTTGGGTAATGAAGGAAGCGATGCGGTCTTCATAGCAGCATAGGTACTGTTCGGCCACGAGTCTGCCAAAGCGTTCAATTTTGTAGGCCAGCATGGGGTTTGCCAGCATTTGGTCCATATCTTTTTTGGTGAAGGTGATCAGCCGCGTATCCTCCAGGGCCTGAATGTAAGTGAAACCGGGTTGCCCGGTAAGGAAACTCTTATAGGAGCTTACAAACTCGTTCTCAAAGCTGAAATACCCGGTAATATCCTGTCCTTCCTTGATGTGAAAATAGCGTACGGAGCCGGTCACGATAAAGCCCA